>JAMCTO010000030.1 GCA_023381095.1 Bacillota bacterium | reverse complement strand
CGGATTTGAAATTTTTATGGTGGTCGGGTATTCGACGACTCCGGAACTGCCGGCAGTGCCTTGTTGGCCAACCTCGGTAACGGTGCCGGAAAAAGTTTGCCCAGGCAAGGCAGGAAGCGTTAAGGTGGCGGTTTGCCCATCCGCTACTTCACGAACAAACTGTTCGGGCACTTGCACGTTGGCATATAGAATGGATGTATCGGCTACCGTAGCTACCGTTTCTCCTGCCGTCACGTAACTGCCGGCGGCAATGGGCAGACTAATGACTGTTCCCGCTATCGGACTGGTTAAAGTTTGTCCATTGGACAAGGTGGCCAGGGTTGCTCCCGACGCTACAGTTTGGTTCAATTTAACGGAGAGGGTCGATATTGTGGCTGAGCCAGGACTTTGCACAACGGCCAATGCATTTGGCTCGACAGAACCGGTGGCTGAGACTTGCCCGGTAAATGTGCCTTGTTCGGCATGGCTGGTCAAGTAGGCAGCGGTTGTGGTGCCGGAGGCGACCGGATGATGTCCCCGAAACACAGAATAGCCTAGTACCAGAACAACAACGACAATGACGACAATACCGACGATTTTGATCCACTTTTTCATCGTAAGGGCTCCTCTAAAGAATAGTGTGGCATCAGGTTGGCGAATTCACATCGAGATTCTCCAATAGACAAGAGTGATCGTTCGGTATTAGGATAAGAGCAAAAAATTTAGTTTGTAAACTAAAGTTTATCTTAAATGTCGTTTCAAAGGGGGCGCGGATTTGGTGGATCGAGAAGAACTGGCCGTAGAATTGCAAAAATTAATTCGGCAAATGCAGTATGGATTTCGTCCACATCCGAAAACCCTGCCGCTACGCCCGGGTGAAATGCGAGCATTATGGATCATTGCGCGCCATGGGCCTTTAGAGAAGTCGGAACTAGCGGAAATTCTCGGAATTTCCAAGCCTTTGGTGTCCTCTTTGGCGCGAACTCTGGAAGAATTGGGGCTAATTAGCCAAACAGTACCAGACCATGACCGTCGAAGGCGTGTCATCGAACTAGCGGGAAATGGGCAAAAAGTATTGGACGAAATGAAAGCTTTACGCAGAGAACGGATGACGTCTCTATTCGAACGTTTGACTACCGAGGAACAGGAATTGCTTTATGCTTTGTTACTAAAACTACGTGGGCCGATCGAGGACGAAATGGGGCATCGGAAAGGAACCCTTTGAAAATATCTCCGTACACTAGGAGATAGGCGACGAAGGGAGCGTGTCCCGTTGAAAAATCAGGAACCATGGTGCCGTGCGCGTTTGAACATTTGGGGAGCGACGTGGGTTCGGACGGTCGGGCATTTTGCGCATCCGCAATGGATTTACGCTTCCTATCGGAAATTGGGGTTTGGGGTTTATACCCCGAAGACTGTGGGACGGGTGCCCAACATGGTGGTGGAAGGCTTGGTGAGCCGATTAAGGCAGAAATGGCGCCGTTATTTGTTTGCCGAAGCGGTGGCGGGGGTCGTGGCAGGACCGGCCGGTATTTTGGTCAATGTTACCGGTTTATTGCAAATCTGCTTGCTATGGGGATTAGAGATGGGATGGGCGTACGGGCTGAACATGGATGATGCGGCGGTACAAACCCAGTTGAGGTTAATGGTGATCCGGGGTTTGGCGGAATGCCTCGGTGTTTCGGACGGGTGGCAAGGGTGGCGTTCCTTGCCACGTTTAGCAATACAAACAGCTTTACTCGGGTTGGGCCAAGACATGGCATGGGCAGACCGCATCATGGCTCGGGTGCGTCACTACTATCGCGTTCAATCACAACGCCTCGCAGTTCACCCCAAAATCATGTCATTTCACCACAATTCCATAACAGTTCACCCGGTTTCGATGGTTATTCAGGGTCATGTCGCACACAATATGATCAACATTAACGGATCCCCTAGGAGGTATGCGACATGAACGAAGCAAAGGGCGAAAACCTCGATACCACGGAAGAACGCCGTGATGAATGGTTTGATGTCATGCGTGAGTGGTTCAACGAGGACGAGTAACGCATATAGGGAACAAAAAATTTGCCAGCGGCTCGTAAAGAGCCGCTGTTTTCAGTATAGGTCCATCCACCGATGCTTAACGACCCCTTGCGACCCCACCCGTTATCGCGAAAAAACGCATCCCAGTCCGTAATAGACATAAGTTTTCACACCGACGCCGGGGGGAAATCTTTGCCACCATCCGTCGCTCTGTCATGACAGTCATCCCAACAAGAATTGTAAATGATCCGATTTGTTGTCCTCCTCGCAACTTAGGGAGCGGGATTGTGGGGACCCAAACCCAATGGAAAGATTCCGAAGGACAGTCAATCACAGCCGTTACCTGGCATGAAGGCCGATGGCAAGTAATCGTGGAGGCACCTGGATCCCAAGCGACAAAAGCCGTGGTGGTCGGTCGCCATATCAGCACTTCACTGATCTTCCGGTACCTAGCACACAGGCATGGGTTATAGAAACCTTTTACGAACAGCATGTCACGTTGCAGGTTAGTTGGAATCATAACGCCCTAACATTTCTGGCAGCGAGTGTCGGCCCATGGAATTCTAATTTAAGCGGGGATTAGTTATCGGCCCTGAATATGGCAGCGCACATTCAAAAATACTAAAAGACAAAGATCGGGACTGTTTCATATAGCGGCGTTCACACCGCCCCTGTGATACAGCCCCAATCGTTAGCTACCCGGAGTATGGTACAGGTTGAAATCTGGGGTTTTGTATCATAAAATCAAGATCCCCAGATACTCCGTTGCAATCACCGCCTAAAGCATATTGTGCAATGACAATTTGCTGCCCACCCGCATTATTTGGTACGCCTTGGTAATAATTTGACCAAAGGCTCTGTGCTTCTTCGCATGAGTAACATTCATGCGAAGCCGCCCAAAGCACGAACGAGGTAGAGGAACGGAGGATTGTAGGGAAACTCGCTGGTGTAGCATTCTCCCGACTCGTGGCCGGTGGTATAACCGTAGAGGGAGAAGACGACGCGACCGTTGACGTGGCTGAACCTGAAGAAGGGATTAAATAATACTCGATAAAACGCGGTCTGCGTCGTTCCCGTTTGTGTTTGCACGGTAATAGGCAATGGCGTATGCGCTTCCCCGGGATAAGTTGTCGGAGCATACAAGGGAAGCTGAGTACGCGGCGCCAACGACTTGAGAGCCGTTTGGCTATAGTTACTACTAAAATAGTAGTTCCATTTATTCTCTGATGCACCTAGCGCAATATATACGCCAACATTTAGTCCGTATGCGAATGCGATTTTGCGAACCCCACGCCCCGTCAGTCTTTTCGGCCTCGTTGGGACACGGAACCGCGGACTGTCCGATGGCGAATTTTGGCCCTGACACCCCAATACGTCGCGTTATCTTCACCGGACGCCTCCGGGATTTTTTATCGCCCGGTATCGCGTCCGTGCAAATGAACTTCCCTAGGGGGTCGCCAACGCCAACCTTAAGGTCTGTGCGTTGCGGCCGGCTC
>JAMCTO010000029.1 GCA_023381095.1 Bacillota bacterium | reverse complement strand
CCCCGATCGGGGGGCCTGCGGCATGCTGACCATTCCCACGCTGGATCGCTTACGGGCCCTCGGACTAAACACGGCTCCTTCTCATTCCCCGTGACTTCGGCAGAATCCTATCGATTTTAGAGAATTTACCGTACCTTTTTAGGGAAATTGAATTGTTCTCATTGGGGATTTTAAACTTGTCGTTGACATCTGCACGATTGGGTCCCTGCCCATTATTATGCCGGGTGTCGGGCGCCCCGCCCATTAAGGCGGTGCATGTAAAATATCTCGCCTCCGCAGGCTTGGCCTTGGCCGCCAAACAACTCGTCCGGGACTGGGAGGCCCGTCACCATTTTCGCCCCGTGCTCCTCGAAATCTTTACCGATCCCCGCACCCTTGCGGGCACGTGCTACCGGGCGGCCAATGGGATCTATGTCGGGGACACTCAAGGGTGGGGGAAGCGCGATCGCCACACGCAACGGGCGCTGCCCGTCAAAGCCATCTTTCTGTATCCCTGGGATCCGCGATTCCGCGAGAAACTGAGGGCTCTACAAGGGTGATAACCGAATATGTACTCCGATGGCATATTTGAGAGAAAATTCCATCTATGCACTGGTGTAATTATCACATTTTAGGTGCGGAAAACGTGCCAAGTGCTTGAGTGGCCCGGTCAGCGCCTTGACGAAACGCACCTGCGCCAGGCTCTTAGTACTTTGCGTCGAGCAACCATGGCTACAGATTCCCAAGTGGAAGACATCGTCAAAAGCATTTTGCATGGTGAAGTAGATGGATGATAGGCGTTTTTGGCTGCCGCAAGTTGTAGGGAGTGGCCATCACTTAATGCCGTTTTCGCTGTACAAGGAGAGGTCCGGCCCGCGCATTTCCAAATCGAGGGAGTGCGCGGGTGTCCTTTTAGTTATGATTGAGCATCCTGCAATGGTTTCGGCAATAACTTTGCCACATAAGGAGGCAAAGTAAACGACATTTCGTGTATTTTTCGAGTGTACCAACACGTCTCCCACGCGACATCTTGAACAGGGTGCATCGGGTCATACTTTTTGGAACCGGCGGTAAAGGTGAAGAGAGCGCCCGGATAGGTTGGCACAGTACACCAGTACACGCGGCACAAAGAAAATTTTTCTACAACATCTTCGGTCACCATCGTGACCACTTCAGGGTTATAAAAGGGCGCTCCCGTCTGCTGAACATAAAGACCATCTGGTTTGAGGGCTCGATAGAGCTTGTTGTGGAATTCTGGTGTGTAGAGGACGGTGCCTGGCCCGTTCCCTTCAGGATCCGTAGAATCCACCAAAATGACATCAAACTGGCCTTCTGATGCGTTGTCGAGGAAAAGACTCCCATCCTCTTCGACGAGGGTTAACCGGGGATCATCAAGGGCTACAGTATGGGTGGGAAGATATTGGCGAGACACTTCTACCACCATGCGATCAATTTCAACTAGTGTGACCTGCTTGACTGCCGGGTATTTCAGCACCTCTCTGGCCAATCCCCCGTCGCCGCCACCGATGATCAGGACGGTTTCTGGATGAGGATGCGCCATAAGAGGCACCAACGCCAACATCTCGTGATAGATAAACTCATCTCCGGATGTCGTTTGCATTATGCCGTCGAGTACCAAAGAAGGTCCGAATTGCTCGGTGTCCAGTACCTGGATATGCTGATAACGAGATTTTCCGGAAAATAGCTGTTGGGTAATCTTCCACTTAAGACGATGCGCGGGTGACGCTTTTTCCTCAAACCACAATGCCAATCCTACTCACTCCTTAAGGGTGCTCAATTAATGATAACGGGCCGCAGTGTGAATGGTGGGTCTCACGGGCGTGCACCACGGCTCCCATAACGTTAAGAATACCACGAAATATGGCGTAAACGGCAACGAGTGAGGTATTCCTGTCTTATCGGTGCCGGCGGGCTCAGGGATTGTGAACACTAAATTTTTTCAGGGGTTGGTCTCTATGGACAAAAGGACGTTTGCCGCCCTATTATGACGATCATTGATTGACCCTTATCGAACTAATGCCGCGAGCAATCGCAACCCGCTGCTGCAGCGCCCCGCTGAGTTGGCGAATACGTCGGGTGGCAAAAATTATGACAGCGTTCCGGCGTCGGCCAATAGGCAGTTCAATACCATCTGGGACAACTACAAACAATCGTAATGCTTGGGGAAAACGGAAACCGCTTCTCCCTGTCATTAAGCGAGACGCGGTTTCCTATCCGCGCAATTACGCCAATGCGTGGGCGCTTTCCAAGGTTGAAGATCGCACTTCCCGCTTATATAAGGGCATTTTCCATTCCGGTAACTTTCGTAACCAGGGTTCGGGATTTAACTGTTCGGGAACCAACGCTCCAATTTCCGTGATTTCTCCGGAGAGCATCAATTCTACCGCAACCACTGACGGGATACCTGCTTGCCACACGGTAGCGTTGGCTTCCATGTCCTGCCAGCTTGTCGCATGTGACCCCAATGTATACAGATACCATTCTACAGAATCGCCTTCATATGTCTGACCCCGCACCCAGGTTCCGACACACGAGGTGCCTTCAAATGCATTGGCCAAATCGGTGGGAGTTGGCAATAGGGCGGTGACCACATTGCGGGGCACAACTTTGACGCCCTTGACGTCAATAGCCTCTTCGGAGTCTAATCCGAGAGTCTTCAACACGCGTAAAATATTGATATAGTCGTCAGGCAGGGCATATTTAAATTCGCAACGGGTAAGTCCTTTGTTAGGTAAGTAGACCGGAAGTGTCCCGGCTTCCTCGTGAGAGACGGTACGTACGGTCAACGGGCCGACAGGGTCCGGAAAATTGAAAACCTCTATTCCCGTATCTAAAGGAGCACCTAGCTCAAATTTCCCATCAAGGTAAGATAAAGGAGGTTGCAGACACTCTTCGATGCTGGTGTCTGGGGAAAACGGGAGGGCAAAGGCATAGCTCGCTCTTAACATCGAATTGTCCCCATCATAGATGACAATCTCTTCTACGGTAGCTAAATGATCGACAGCCCATCGGGCTAAAATGTTGGTGACTCCAGGATCTACGCCGATCCCCAACAACGCCAGTAAGCCTTTTTCTTTAAAACGTTGGTCATACTCTTTAATTTGCTGTTGAACGGTAACCAGTCCTGGCAATTCCACTGGTCCGTCTGCCGCCATATCCATATAATTCACGCCAGCCCTAAGACAGGCCTCCATCACCAGTAAATTAAACCGCGGGATTCCGGCGTGGATGACAATGCCGCAGTCGGCGGGAATCGCCTGGATTACGGCATCCACATCACGGGCGTCAACGCGAGCAGCATGCGCTCGGGGATCGTTTAGGGATGACACTACAGCTTGAGCTCTCTCTTCCGAAATGTCTGCTACGGTAATCGAGGTTATCGCTGGTATGCGTTGCAGTCCTTTGGCTACCACTTGACCTACACCGCCTGCGCCTAATACCATTACCCTACGTTTGTGATCTGTACTCATAAATGCTCCTTTCTTTGACCTCATTACACACATCTAATGGGCGGTACGTTTCACCACGACAATCTTGTCGTGGTGTGTAATGAAGATAGCCGACACGCTGTTTCTCATGCGATTTAACGCGTACCACCAATGCACCCATCGGAGTCGTGGATCTAGTCCACTCAAAGCTCTAGATTCGCGATAGCAATGGGAAATCCCTTGAGCAATGCGCTCAATATTTCGTAATATTTATGGAAGTCGTGCATATTTTTTCAATGAAATGGAGGCATAATCCATTATTTGCCCATCGTTATGGCATAATATGCAATGATTTGTGATTAAGAATGGTTAAGAGTTTAGCAGCCCGGTCCCGGTTCAAGTGTGAAAAAGGGACACCAGCCTCTCTGCCCACCCTTGGGACAACGCTAGGCCCGCTTGGTTTTTGATCTCATCTAACGCTTGCGTATGTTTGATTCCCTGATAGACGACTTGCCATGCGTAGGCGTGGGCCACGGCAAATACAAGGGCGATTTCGGAAATGTGGTCTTCGGATTTCCCTTTAGGGAATCCCTTGCTGTCAGGCTGTTCATGATGATCCATGATGCCGTTGGCGACGACAGTCGGTAGTTCCAATGATTGCAAGAGCCGTAGCGATAGGGCTGGATGCTGTTGATAGCGGGCCCACGAAGCGGGGGTTAGATGAGGGTTTTTGACCACCTCGTAATCAATAGCGGTGAGCCCGTAGTCGGCAAGTCGGCACACTAAATTAAGATGTTCTCGCGATTCTCGGTTCCACTCGGCTTGTTCCGCCAGGCCTTGTGCGACTTGGGTTCGTACGTCGGCAAGAGGTGGAAATTTGGGATCTAAAATGTCTTGGGCCAACATGGCTTGAAGTAGTTGAGCAAATCGCGCCACCTCATTTACAAAGGGAGTGATAGGTGTGCTGCGTTGTTGACTGGTAAGGTCGGTGTCTACTTGCAGACGACGCCATTGGCGCCACATTCCGAGTTGTCCGTAGAGCGTCTGAGAGGTGTCTAGCAATTGGGTTTTTAATGAGGTTGCGCCCCAGTGGTTGGCTAGACGAGCCAATATTTCGCAGAGGTGAGCCAACTCGCTTTTTTCAAATGTCATCAGGGTGCCCCACATACCCTGCATCGCCTGGGTGGCAAATTGATAGGCCAGAGCGTCATCGCCCGTGAGCTGCGCTACTCGGGTCAGTTCGTTTATGGCATGAATGCCATGCCCTGCCGTGAAATCCAGAGCCTTGCGCAACTGGTCTTGCGCTTGGCTCCACTGGGACATCTCGATTAGCACCACACCTAAATTCGTGTGCAGGGCATAACCGAGGTCTGCCAGGTCTTCTTGAAAGATGAGCAATGACTCGGCTGTTGTCAGACGCGCCAACGCTTGGGGGTAGAACTCGTTTTGCATGTGCATGACTGCAAAGTTCATGTGGAAAATCGCTTGTTGACGTGCTGTTCGCATTGCGGCATAGGGTTCTAATTGCTGCATGCTACGAATAGCGCGATCCACGTGACCGTCAGCCGCCATCGCCATATAGAGGCGTACTTGCATAGCAAATGCAAGGGCATTGTCGGCTTCGGTGTCCATGGCTTGTAAACCCCAGCGAAACCAATTGGACCCGGTAGTGAATCGGTTTTCTCTGACCGCAATGCGCCCTAATAGGTCTGCAGCCTGTGCCCTCATTAACGGAATCTCGGAACTGAAATTGAAGCTGGCTTCTAGTGCCTCACGGGCAGCTTCCATCCACCCTTGCCGATACCACAACTGCCCTTGCTGCCATAATTGCTCACGCGTGGGTTCCATAGGGTCCTCTTGGCACAGTGAAAGTCAGTGTTGACCCAGAGCCATGCGCAGATTCAATATGCGCCGAGCCGCCTAAATATTGCACACGATCGGTCATTCCGCTAAGACCAAAGTGGCCTTCCGTGATTGCAGCGGGATCAAACCCGACACCATCATCGGCAATGGTAATCATGAGTTGAGAAGGGTCCAACGTAATGGCAATCGCAGCGTGTTCGGCCTGGGAATGCTTATGAATGTTATTCAAGGCCTCTTGTACCAATCGATAGACAGCGATGGTTTTGGCTGGGGTTAACCCAATGGCAGTGTCGCCGGTTTCGGGAAGCCTTATGGTGCAGGCTAGTCCCCAATCCTTTTGCGCACGTGTGGCGAGCGCTTCAATGGCAGCATATAGCCCAATTTCATCAATGGCGACGGGTTGGAGATCATATATCAGTTGACGAATCTCATTGATTGAACCGATGAGTCGCTGTTGGCTGCGATCTAACTCTTCCTTCGCCAAATCGATATCGGTGTGCAACATCCTTTGGATAATTTGAAGACGCATGCTTAAGTTAATCAACACTTGAATCGGGCCATCATGCAGGTCGCGGGCAATGCGTCGCCGTTCTTCTTCTAAGAGACGAATGCCCCAATCTTCGGGGTCAACCAGTGAAAAATCTGGATTTGCGGAATGCTCCATGTGATTACCAGCCTTATCTGTCGGTGTGACAGGCAGGAGAGCCTCCTGCCTGTGGCTAGTCGTCCCAATACCATACCGGACCATTGGTGTGGACGCTGTGACTGGGGGCGGCCGTGGCCGCAAACGCGGGAAGGGAGCCTAACAGCAAAACCCCCAGCGCCAGTCCAATCAGAGCGATTCTCTTAACCATGATACCACTCCTTTCGAAGCCGGAACCAGCTCCGGCAACCCGGCTGCCATAGTTAAAAGACAAATTAACCGTAGGCCCGTGGCTTTGCGTCCCTGACTTTCGCGCAGGTTTGCTCTTTCATTGTAAACGACATCTAATCAAAGCCAAAATATTTAGGCACTTAGTTAGGCTGAAGTTAAATCTGGTGACTACGGGGAGTCCATTGGGCCAACCAGCGATCCCATTCCTCAGCACTATGGGGAATCCGTTCCAAAGAGGCTACTAAAGTTTCCAATGTTGATAAGGTGATGGGTTTAGGTAAAAACATATCAATGCCAGCCTCGGCTGCACGTTCGCGAAGCCTCATGTCGTCCAATACCGTAATCATTACTAAGGTGACTCGGGGATATCGGGTGCGAATTTCTTGCGCTAAAGCAATTCCATTCATTTTCGGCATTTGGTAGTCGGTAAATATCAAATCGACAGGATGCGTTTTGAGAAACTCAAGGGCGGCAATCCCGTCGGGGACGGTGCCGACTACTCCAGCCCCAGCCTGATTGACCAACAGCGATAAGACCTCACGCGTTTCTTCCGAATCGTCCACAATCAGCGCAGTGATAGGCATAGGCTCATGGCTCCCTCCTTTTCGCGGTGTCGGATGTTTTATGGAACGATATCGTTAGACCGCAATATCAGACTAAATTCGCCAAAGGATGCCAATTTCCTTTTTTGCTAGTCCACT
>JAMCTO010000028.1 GCA_023381095.1 Bacillota bacterium | reverse complement strand
AGCTAAGTTAGCGCGTATGGTGTTGGTGCCCCTCTCCCAATGCTACCTTGTACATGACGCGCTTCAGGGAGCTTTAGTGGAACCCTTGGCGTGTGCTGTTAGGGCGGTAGGGCAGGCACAAGGAGACAAAAAGGAGGCTGCCATGGTTGTCGGGGCGGGCATTATTGGGCTAATGACCGTCAAGCTTCTTCGTTTGACCGGTGTCCGAGAAGTGGCTTTAGTCGACCCCAATCCCGGCCGTTTACGCCTGGGTGAGCTGTGGGGCGCCTCCATGATGGAAAAAAATTTGGATACGGTTCTGAACAATGGAGGTAGAGGTCATTTCGACATGGTGGTCGATGCGGTGGGATATGCAAAGACGAGGGGTTCCAGCCTTAAAGCTCTGGGACGCGGGGGAATGGCGATATGGATCGGTTTGCATGAATCTTCCGCTGATTTCGATGGAAATGCCTTGGTTCGTGATGAACTTTCCATTCGCGGCAGTTTTTGTTACCGGGGCGACGAGTTTACTCGGGCACTGGATTTGATCAACCAAGGAGATGTGATCCCCGCAGTGCCAAAGTGGCTCGACATAAGACCCGCGGAAGACGGCGATCAGGCTTTTAAGGAGCTCGTTCAAGGTTCTCCCTTCGCGAAAATTGTTTTAGCATGGTAAAGTGCGGATTTTTGCCTGCTTTAGGCCCTAGAGACTTTGATACGGTAAGATTGAAGAATCAAGATGGATGAGAGGGATCTCACAGACATGTTTGAGACCTCTTCTCATATGGCTGAAGGATATTTAGATACACAAGGATACAAGAAACGACAAGGCGAGGAGGAAAAGTATGAAAATTGCGAGTGCTATCGTAGGTGGACAGGAAGAAGCGGTGTGGGTGGCTTCCCAGGGATATGTGCCGGTATCGAGGTTGCGGGAATATTTCGGGAAAGACAAGGCGCCGGTTACAATGAACCAGATCTTAGCGAATCCTCTACTGCTTCATGAATTACAGGACTTGACCAATCAAGGCGTACCAGTCGAAGCGAATTTGACAACATCCGTCGCCGAAATACTGGCCCCGATTGCGTCACCGGGGAAAATTATTTGTGTGGGCCTCAATTACCGCTCTCATGTCCAGGAATCGCAAATGGAGATTCCCACCTCACCGGTTTTGTTCAATAAGTATAACAATACGGTGTGCGGTCCCGGGACACTTATTGACCCTCCGGATGATGCCCGGCAGATGGATTATGAAGCCGAACTCGTTCTGGTTATCGGTAAAACCGGTTCCCATATTTCCGAAGAGCGGGCTTTGGATTATGTGGCCGGGTATTGCAACGGGAACGATGTGTCGGCTAGGGATCTGCAATTTCGCTCCTCTCAGTGGCTGTTAGGAAAATCATGCGACCATTTTGCGCCCATGGGTCCTTATTTGGTTACGGCAGATGAAATATCAGACCCCGACAATTTAGAGATTACCGGGTGGCGAAATGAGGAGATTGTGCAGCATGCGAACACCCGGGATATGATTTTTTCTTGTCGCACGCTCATTAGTTACATATCCGGGTACATGACGCTGAATCCGGGGGATGTCATCTTTACCGGAACTCCCGAGGGTGTCATTTTAGGCAAGCCACCCGAATCCAGGAAATGGCTTGAACCCGGGGAAAAGATTGCCGTGGAAATTCAGGGATTGGGTCGATTGGTGAATGAAATGGGCACACCGGGAGGGACGAAGTAGTCCACGGAGCCGATTTGCCGCAATGAACTCAGAGCGGGAGGTGCCTAATGGTGGGACTTAAAGGAAAAGTGGCGCTAGTCACTGGAGCCACACGCGGTATTGGACGGGCCATTGCCATCCGCCTGGCTGAAGAAGGAGCTAAGGTCATTATTGATCATCCCGGGGAGGACCAACTGGCGGAAGAAGTTGTCTCGGAGATCCGTCAAAAAGGCCAGGAAGCCATAGACTTCTCGGCGGACGTTTCGGATTCAAGAGAGGTAAAATCTCTTTTTGCCTTGATTTTGCGTGATTATCACACCCTGGACATTCTGGTCAATAACGCGGGAATTTGCCCGTTTGTAGAGTGGTTTGACTTAACGGAAGAACTATGGGAGCGGGTGCACAGTGTGAACTTAAAAGGGGCATTTCTGTGCTCTCAACATGCGTCGAGAATCATGATGGCCATGGAGGCCGGATAATCAGCCTGAGTTCGATTTCGGCGTTGGTCGGAGGCAAACTTCAGACGCACTATACGCCTACGAAGGCGGGAGTGCGTTCGTTAATGCAGTCTTTAGCCATTGTGCTGGGACCCTACGGCATTACCTGCAATTCGATTTTGCCGGGAAGCATTCTCACCGATATCAACCGAGATCATTATGCCGATACCGCCATTTTCGAAGGGGACGTGGGTCGGATTCCTTTGGGGCGTTTAGGGAATCCCGAAGATATTGCCGGGGTAGCAGCTTTTTTGGCATCGGATGATGCCCGTTACATAAACGGAGCCGACAAGTCACGACTCTGCCGCCTGCTTGTCAATCTCCAGTGACAATGCTGGGAATCGCCCTTGGGAAAGGAGCTAAGGGAGTTATGAAGCATCTAAAGATCGTAAAACTCAGGGTCTACACCATGGATCAGAAAGGGGGCGATTACCATGCACAAGAGGCCGGCCACTGGATTGTTGGAGAAATTGCCACCCCAATGTCCCTTTACCCTCAATACCGTCAGTCTCGGTCCTCCTGGGGCCTTGATGTTTTGGGCACAGTGGTGGTGGAGCTATATTAATCGTACTTAAGTTTTCTTGGGATCACCTGGCAGGCGGCAGAGTCGTGACTGAATTTCGGTTTTGGCCCCCTCTAGAAATCGGAGGAAG
>JAMCTO010000027.1 GCA_023381095.1 Bacillota bacterium | reverse complement strand
TCCACGGCACAATAACGACTGTCAGAATGTGTGGCCAGGCGGTCTCTCAATGAGACCGCCTGGGTTGTCAGTGGAACCGTTTTTCGATAGATGTTAGAATGAGAAACTAACTGAGTTGGTGTTGGGGGGGACGTTATGGACCGCAATGAAATGCCGCTACTGCCGCTACGGGGAGTGTTAGTGTTTCCGTACATGGTGGTGCCTCTGGAAGTCGGTAGAGATCGGAGCCTAAAGGCGCTGGAGCAAGCAATGTTGGATAGGCAAGAATTGATATTTGTGGCGCAAAAGGATACCCGGTTAGATGACCCAGGGGTTGATGATCTTTACCAGGTCGGGGTTATCGGTGAAGTGAAGCAACTGCTCAAAATGCCCAGCGGTGGTTCTAAGGTTGTGGTCGAGGGAAGGTTTCGGGCAACCCTTCGACATGTGCAAGATGTAGGCGAGTATTTTATGGCCGAAGTAGAACCGGTGCCTGAGGAATCGGAAATTACCGATGAAACCGAGGCTTTGATGCACGCTGTGGTCGAACAGTTTGAAATTTACATAAAGAATTCGAAGAAAATGCCAGGAGAAGCTTCGTTGAGCATGAATGTTGACGATCCTGGCCGATTGGCGGATACCATCATCAGCTATTTGGATATTCGCACACAAGAGAAGGAAGACGTGCTAGAAACGTTTCTGGTTCATGATCGGCTGAGCAAGGTATCTGATATTTTGGCTCGGCAAATGGAGTTACTGGAAATTGAGAAACGGATTAATTTTCGGGTGCGGAAACAGATGGAGCGAACCCAAAAAGAATACTATCTACGAGAACAATTAAAGGCCATTCAACGCGAATTAGGAGATCGCGACGAACAGGCAAGCGAGATTGAAGAATTGCGAGAACGGCTAAAAGCGACTCCTGGGCTTGAAGCGGAGGTTTTTGAAAAAATCGAGCGGGAAATCGACCGTCTGGCCAAAATGTCAAGTATGGCGGCAGAGGCGGTAGTGGTACGAACATACGTCGATTGGTTGCTGAATTTGCCTTGGGGAAAAGAAACTGACGAACATATTGAGGTGGAAGAGGCGGAAACCGTCCTCAATACCGATCACTATGGATTAAAAAAGGTTAAAGACCGAATTTTGGAATACCTTGCGGTGCGTCAATTAGCCCCGGATTTGAAAGGTCCCATCCTATGTCTAGTGGGACCGCCAGGTGTGGGCAAGACCTCGTTGGCACGTTCCATTGCCAGGGCTACCGATCGCAATTTTGTGCGTGTGTCGTTGGGCGGTGTGCGTGATGAAGCCGAGATTCGCGGCCATCGCCGTACCTACGTAGGGGCCATGCCAGGGCGGATTATCCAAGGCATGAAACAGGCAGGGACCAAAAACCCACTGTTTTTGCTTGACGAGGTAGATAAAATGGCGATGGATTTTCGTGGGGATCCGTCAGCCGCATTGCTTGAGGTGCTTGACCCGGAACAAAATAACCATTTTTCGGACCATTATATCGAAATCCCTTTTGATCTCAGTCGGGTGATGTTTATCACCACGGCCAACGTTCTACATACTATTCCGCGCCCTTTGCTGGATCGCATGGAAACCATTGTCATTCCGGGTTATACGGAAGAAGAAAAATTACAAATTGCACGGCAATACTTGTGGCCAAAACAGATGGCTGCCCACGGGCTGACTGACAAACCGGTGGAGATTAGTACCGAAGCCCTAAAGCAAATTATCCGCCACTACACCCGAGAGGCCGGCGTGCGGCAACTCGAAAGAGAACTGGGAACCATTTGCCGAAAAGTGGCCCGAGAAATTGTAGGCGGACAAACCGGTAAAGTGCGAGTAACCGCGACAAGTCTGGCCAAATATCTAGGGATTCACAGGGTTCATCATCGCAACGCCGAAGCGGTGAGTCAAGTGGGGCTGGTGACCGGACTGGCGGTAACCGAAACCGGGGGCGACGTGATGTTGATTGAGGTGACGACCATGCCCGGCAAAGGCCAACTCACATTGACAGGACAGTTGGGCGATGTGATGCAGGAGTCCGCCCGCGCGGCGTACAGCTATATCCGGGCCAAGGTGGAGACATTGGAGATTGCCCCGGATTTTCATGAGAAGTGGGATTTGCACGTTCATGTGCCTGAAGGAGCGATACCTAAAGACGGACCTTCGGCGGGAATTGCGATGGCGACTGCTATGGTATCGGCCCTGGCTAAGGTGCCGGTGAAGGCGGACTTGGCTATGACCGGAGAAATTACCTTGCGCGGTCGTGTGCTTCCGGTAGGCGGAATCAAGGAAAAGACGCTGGCAGCTCATCGGGCCGGTATTCGCACGATTATATTACCGGAGGAAAACAAACCGGATTTGGAGGAGTTGCCCTCCAATATTCGACGTGCATTGACGATTCATTTGGTGAACCATCTGGATCAGGTCTTGGCGATAGCGTTGGAGGACCGCGATCATGGCTAATGTCAGACAGTTTGTGACATCCGCTTTGTATGCCAAAGAAATGCCTACCGATGGCAAAATCGAGTTGGCATTCATGGGCCGGTCTAATGCCGGGAAATCGTCGTTAATTAACCGTTTGGTGGGCAGCAAGATTGCGCACACCAGTGGAACTCCGGGACGTACCCAACGGCTCAATTTCTTTGCCATGAAGGGGTGGTATATCGTCGATTTACCGGGGTTTGGGTATGCTAAAGTCTCTAAGGCACAAAGAGAAATATTTGGACAAGCCGTGGAAACCTACTTAACTACCCGTCAGCCTTTAATCGGCGGAATCTTAATTCAGGACGTGCGCCGCGAACCAGAAGAAGAGGAATTAATGGTAAAAAAGTGGGCGTATGACCGTAATCTGTACTTAGCAGTGGTGGCGAGCAAAGTGGATAAGCTTAATCAGGCGGAGCGGATCGAACGGCGTAAGCGCCTTGAAGCCGTTTATGGGACGGAAGTCTACTTCGTCTCCAATCGGACTGCCGAGGGCATTGCAGAGGTTAAAGGCGCTATTTTAGGCTTGGGCCTCGCAATTTAGCGCCAGCGATACAGGGTGGGCAAGCCGAAACCAATATGCGGCAAGCGCCGACCAGAAACTCGGCGGTCTTGCTGTAACAAATTAATGAGGAGTAGCAAGAATCCTGCATGAGAGACCACGGCAAGCCGTGGTCCTTGCTTTTGGTACTGTTCTAGACGCGAAATAGCTTCCCGAGCACGTTCCGTGGAACGGGTACGGCCTTCAGGCTCTTGATCCCAAAACCAATGAAACCTTAAGTAACTCCACCAAAATTCCCCGGGCCAGCGTTGCTTGAGAAACAGCGTAGAATCGTTGGGTAGCCATACCGGAATTTCCCGAAACAAGGAGTCGACAATAATATTGTCATGACGGGCGAAGAGTTTGGCAGTTTCCAGTGCACGCGGCAAATCTGAGGCAATGACGAGGTCCACTTTGGGGTAAGCCGCATACAAGCGCTGTAAACGATCTTGTTCGTGGACACTAAGAGCAGCTTCGTCATAAGCGGCTAGATATTGGTTAAATTCGTTGCGAGTCATAAAAAGGGGGTTACGGGGTAAGTCGGGACGACCATGCCGCATAACCCAAAAAGTTTGTACCGTGGCCATGGTTTAAAAGCTAACCATTTCGTAACCTTCCGTCAAGGCTTTGACCAAGTCTTCGCCCACATAATGAAGGTCAATTTGTGGATCTACCCGACGTATCTCTTCGGCAATGCCCTTTTGTTCGGCGTGAAGTTGACAAGCAATGGTGACAATATCAAGTTCCTGCGCCTTATCAACCAACTTAGCAAAGCGTGTCCGATTGGTTTCCGTAAGCACCTCGACCCCGTCAGCGAAGAAACACAGTTTCACCGCCTCCAATTCCGGACTTTGTTTGGCTACGATAGACAACCCTAAACCTGCTTTCACTTTAGCGGGTTGGTCAGGTCCAGAAACAATCAATATGAGAAGTTTGGCCAAGCGCACCACTCTCCTTGAGACCACCATGTCCTCGTACGGTTTAGGTTCGAGATTGTGTTGGGCATGTTCTACGCATTTCATCATAACACGAGGGGTTATGGGATGCGAGTAGACAGAATTGATGCGTTAACAGTAGGTTTTGGGATCAAGAGCCTGAAGGCCGTACCCGTTCCACGGAACGTGCTCGGGAAGCTATTTCGCGTCTAGAACAGTACCAAAAGCAAGGACCACGGCTTGCCGTGGTCTCTCATGCAGGATTCT
>JAMCTO010000026.1 GCA_023381095.1 Bacillota bacterium | reverse complement strand
CGACAGTGGCCAGGGAATCCGATGCCGTGGCTTATACACTGGCGGGACCGGAAATCGCGGTAGCGTCTACCAAAGCCTATACTACCCAAATTCTCGTTCTTACTCTTTTGGCGCTGTCTTTGGCGAAGCTCAAAGGCCGGGAGCATCCCGACTTGATCAAGGGTCTCCTGCAACTTCCCTTGCTTGGCCATAAGGTATTAAACGGCAAAGAAGATATAAAGACAATGGCTGCACGCATGGCCGATACACATGATGTCTTCTATATCGGCCGAGGACTCGATTATGCCTTAGCGATGGAAGGGCAGTTAAAGCTTAAGGAAATTTCCTATCTTCATGCCGAGGCATACGCTGCGGGTGAATTGAAGCATGGGACTCTGGCCCTCATCCAAGAAGGCGTACCGGTTGTGGCGATTATCACCCAGAAGGATGTCTGGGAAAAAGCCGTGTCGAACATTCTAGAGGTCAAGGCACGGGGCGCTGAGGTCTGGGGTATTGTGGATGACAGGCTTCCTGCCAGTCTTCCTATCGATCACTATATTCCCATTCCCATCGGCCACGCTTTGTTGGCACCGGTTTTGGCTGCGATTCCGTTACAACTTTTAGCCTATTATACGGCGGTGGCCCGGGGTGAGGATGTCGATCAACCCAGAAATTTAGCCAAGTCAGTTACAGTGGAATAGAACTTATTTTCATCGAACAGTTGTTGAGAGAAAAAAATAGCTAGACCCGAGAAGAATTATCTAGACTAGGAAAAAATTACCTCGCCTAGGGTGAAAAATCATTGCGCACTTGGAACAGGAGTTCGTGTTGTTCCAAGTGTGCTTTGTTTTGGGTGCTGTGGCTTTAGTACAAGATGTTCCGCCGCTAGGATTGGCCTGCCACGTTCAGAGAGTAAAAATCGGCCGGGTTCATCATCTGCCATGTCATTGAAACATCCGTGGTGTTTTGATTCGGGATTGCTTTATTCGACTTAAAAACGGGAATGCCTTAGGGCAATCCACGCGATTGGCTGCGATTTGATCGCGTGGATTATGAACGACTGTCCTTCCTTCCCCGCTCTAATTGTGCTCAGAAGGAATTGTACCCTGCCATTATAATTGGGGCTGTCTACCATGTATTCCCACAGGCAAAGCATCTTGGTATGATTGTATACTTGACTGATTTATCTGTATTGTATACAATGCATTCGTGAGGTAGGAGGTGTCGTGGGGTGTTCGTTACCGGACTTCGATGTTTTCGATGTGGTGCCAAGTATGAAATGGATCCCAAGGCATATACATGCCCGGCATGTTCCGGGAACCGTGGCGATGAGGGGATTCTCGATGTCCAGTATGACTATTCCGCTGCAAAAGCAATGATTCACTCTACGCTCCATAAGAATGGCCGACATGACGTTTTTCGTTTTCTACCCCTTTTACCCACATCGAAAACGATAGGCGTGCTGCCAGCAGGCGGTACCCCCTTAATTCCAGTATCAGGACTTGCCGCCCGGTTGGGACTGCAATCTCTGTTTCTCAAGGACGAAACACGCAATCCCACACGCTGTCTAAAGGATCGTGCCACTGCGGTTGCCGTAACCATGGCACGGGCACACGGATATCGTGATCTCTACTGTGCTTCGGCCGGAAATGCCGCCATTTCCCTCGCGGGATTCTGTGCTCACCAAGGTATCGGGTGCCATGTCTTTGTGCCACGGGAAATCTCCCAAACGCGTCTCAACTGGTTGCGGCGTTACGGAGCCGACGTTCACATTTCTACGGGAAATTACGATCAAGCCTATGACGAGGCGGAACAAGCGGGGGCAGAAAATGGTTGGTACAGCCGAAATTGCGCATTTAACCCATTTCTGGTCGAAGGGAAAAAGACCGTAGCGCTGGAAATCAGTGAGCAACTCGGATGGCAGGTACGGGATTTGATTGTAGCCCCGGTAGGCGATGGATGTACATTGGGAGCGATCGGAAAGGGTTCCCGCGAACTTAACCTTGTTAGGCTGACGGATCGGATTCCCCGGCTCATCGGAGTGCAATCCGAAGCGGTACAACCTTTGGTCAAGCGCTATCATGGAGAGGCGGTCCGCGAGGACGGAGGTACAACACAAGCGGAATCCATCGCAGTACGGCGACCACGTAACGCATTACGCCTTCTTTATGAAATGCGCGCATCGCATGGCCACATGCTGGCAGTCTCCGATGAACAAATTTCGGCGGCACAAAGATTGTTGGCTCAGGAAGCCGGTGTGGTTTCAGAGTTCACAAGTGCTGCAACTCTCGCAGGTCTGTTCCAACTAGCGGAATCCGAATCTTTGGCAAATCAGTCCGCCGTTTTGGTTATCACCGGCGGTCGACTGGATTGCGACTTTTAGGAGGAAAAAAGGATGGCAATTCAGGAAGTGTTGCAACTGGGGGACCCTCGCTTGCGGGAGATCTCGCTTCCGGTAGAAGGCCCCGTGACCGACGAAGTCCCGTCAATTGTGGAAGATTTACAAGAGACACTTTGTCATTGGCGTGAAACCACGACATATGGACGCGGTATTGCGGCTCCACAAATCGGTATCATGAAGCGTATGGTCTGGATGAATGTAGACAAACCATGGCTCTTGATCAATCCGCAAATCGTTGAGCGGAGTTCCGAAACCATGGTGGTGTGGGATGCATGCCTCAGTTTCCTGAGCATTTTCTGCCAGGTGACTCGCAACCAATGGATTAGGGTTCGTTACCAGGCTCCTTCTGGAGAATGCCATGAAATCAGAGTGGAGGGAGAACTATCGGAACTTCTCCAGCATGAGACTGACCACTTGGATGGAATCCTCGCCTTGGATCGGATCACGGACATCAAGACATTGTGCGCCCGTGAGGAATTTGAGAAGCGATATCGGGCGCAAAGCCCGTATGCCGTATGAGTCCTAAACGGCCTCTCCGAGATGAGGTGAAACATCAGGTTCTTGAGCGGTTGGTACGTGGTCGTTTGCCCTTTGGACACCGCATCAATGAGACCGCTCTTGCCGAGGAGCTCGGGGTTAGCCGGACTCCACTACGAGAAGCGTTACTGGAACTGCAGCGAGAGGGATTTTTACACTCGGCTACCGCTCGAGGATTCACGATCCGTCCACTCACTGCCCATGAGATACAGGAAATCTATCCAATTTTGTGGACCTTGGAAAGTCTGGCATTGCAGAGCGTCGAACAAGCTCCGAATATCGAAGCCTTGGTGGATTATAACAAAAAGTTGCATCGAACAAAAAACGATCCGGAAAAAGCCCTGGAACTTGATTCGGACTGGCATGCCCTTTTGATTTCAGAATGTCACAATGAACGGTTGCGTGTCATGATTTCAGAACTAAAACGGATCGTTCACCGTTATGAGTATACGTTCATGTGGGATGTCGCTTTGATTGAGCGGTCTGTAGAACAACATCAGGCGGTCATTGATGCACTCTCACACAATAATGGCAAGCAAGCAGAAATGGCTCTACAAATGAACTGGCGAACGGGTATGGAATCGCTACTCGCCCAATTATAATATAAGCTAAATTTTGTAGTTTTGGCTGGGACCCCTAAGATGTGCGGAACTTCCCAGAGGATATGTTACGATCAAGTCATTGCGGCGGATGTAGTGCCGTTATGACACGGGACGGGTCATGTCCGCAACATTCTGGAGTATGGGCTTGGCCACGAGATTTTGGTGCATGATGTATTTCTCCCGTCCTTCCGCATCGGTGTTTCTTGAAATTGAACACACCGATGCCTGTTTAGAACGCGATTTATGAGTGTCTATACTTCAAATATGGACTTGGGGGATCGTAACGGCAATTTACGAATTTTATTTAAATACGTCGTAAAACTCAGCCGTTGAGGGCGGACTTTTACCGCACTCCTGGATTATCTGTCCGTTATTTATGTGTTTGGGTAGCCTTTTGAGACTGATGCCGAAGACCGTGGCGGAAAATTTCTCGCGCAAAATAACGGGCGATGAATCCCACAACTAGGGAAACCGTGCCACACACTACCCCGAGGCGAATGAACCCCCCGGTGGCTAGTAGCACAGATCCGGTTGCGGTGGCGGCCGTGGCTCCCAAATAGATCGCCGCGCTGTTGAGCGA
>JAMCTO010000025.1 GCA_023381095.1 Bacillota bacterium | reverse complement strand
CGCGTATATTACGGCGAGCATAGCGACTTCCCGAGGTATTGCCCCGAGTAACAAGTGCTCGCGGCTTGCGGGCAATATCGTTTGAAAAATCGGAGACTCTCTGTGGTATATAGCATCAATTTTCACTACGGGCCTAGGGGAACGCGAACCATAGGTTCGTGGAAATTCACCAAACGGTCCTTCAAGATCTCGAGCATGGGCGATTATGCGCCCTTCCAATAAATATTCGGACTCGGCCGGAACTTCTATCCCGTAGAGAGGACTAGGCACGACAGCAATGGGAGAACCCAAAAGTGAACTGGCGATTGTTGCTTCATCGACGCCGTATGGGGTAATCGCTTGTGAAGCCAACAAATATCCCGGCGGTAAGCCAACAACTAGCGCAACCGGCAAATCTTCGTCACGCTGTTCCGCCTTTGCCACCATGATTGCCAAATGACGGGGCAAAATCAAAATGCCTAGGGTTTGGGCATCGTTGATTTGTAGTCGGTGAATTGACCAATTTTGGATACCTGTATCAGGGTCACGGGAAATCGCTATGCTCGCCGTAATATACGCGCCGCTATCCCGCGCATGATGCAGTGGCGCAGGCAGGCTATCCAGCCGAACGGACGACTCACGGACTGTCAATACCGGAGCATCCTCAGCGTTACTCTGGTAGGGGACCAGAGGTTGCGCTAAGGCATCACGGTAACGAGAGTGCAAGACCTTCGCATCCTGTGCACCTATGGATTGGGCAAGTTCAGATCGACTATTGAAGGTGTTGCCGACAAGCACGCGATCGCCATCACGAAATATCACGGTTTTTTGTCCATCATACTCCGTTAAACGCGACGCCACCATATGTGTGAGATCCCATGGTCCTTCGTGAATGACTACCCGATTTTGGCTCTCAAGAAAACCCAGCCAAGACCGCAAATCCATCATCATTGTACCTCCTCATAACATCGGTAGGGATTTCTGGGGTATTTGTGATATCCCTGTGCTCTAGACATCTGTGGTTTGTAGGTTTCTTTTCTGCCTATGATGATGATAACCTACTCCTTGGGCCAAATCGGGGCGCATTACCTGTCGCATTCTGGTTGTCACAAAACCTCGGATACTACGTTCTTCAATTCGGTGTATTCGTATAGGCCCGCCTTGCCACGGCTTCGGCCCAGACCGCTGCTCTTCATACCGCCCGATTCGGCTTCAGCAAATGTTTTTTGGTATGTGTTAATCCAAACTGTGCCCGTCTCTAATTGACGTGCTACTCTGACCGCCCGATCATGGTCCCGCGTCCAAACGGATGACACTAATCCATATGCTGTACTATTGGCGAAGGTGATCGCGGCGTCTTCATCCTGGAACCGTTCCAATGACACTACGGGGCCAAAGATTTCGTGTTGCACCATGGAGGACGTGCAAGGAACGTTTTCTATCAATGTGGGAGCAAAGAAAAATCCGTCTTTCAAAACTCCTCCAGTCATGCGCTGCCCACCAATTAGAACCCTACCTCCATCGCGAACGCCGGCGTTTACAGCCTCTTGGGATACTGCCACCTGATGTTCGGTGATTAGGGGTCCCATGGTGGTATCGGCCGCTAAACCAGGGCCGACCCGCAACGAAGCAATTGTTTCCACGAGTTTATCACGTACTGCGTTATAAATCGCATCATGCACCAATATTCGTGAAGCGGCCATACAATTTTGTCCAGACGATCCATACATACCTTGAACCAAAACGGGGATCATCCGTTCTAATGGCGCATCTGGAAAGATAATTGAGGAGCTTTTACCGCCGAGTTCCAACAAAACTTTTTTAATTCCACGTGCAGCCAATTCTCCAATACGTTGACCAGTTTGCGTACTGCCGGTAAAACTGACGGCCGCCACATGGCGATGACTTACAATCGCTTCCCCAATGGGGACTCCTTCACCAGGAATGACATGGATCAAACCCCGAGGCACAACGACAGTGTCTGGCAGATCGCGACAAATTTCCAGTACAGTCAACGGAGCCAACAGTGCAGGTTTAATGATGGCCGAATTTCCTGCCGCGAGTGCGGGAGCCAATTCGCGCACTAACAAAAGCACGGGCCAGTTCCACGGAATGATAAACCCAACAACTCCGAGAGGTTCGGGAATTACTTCACCATACATACCGGAACCAAGAGTCAGACTCCTGCCCTCCAATTGTCGGGCTTGACCGGCGGCAAACTTCAAAGTGTCCACTGTGGCCAAAATTTCTCGTTCTGCTTCAGCCATGACTTTTCCATTCTCCCGCGTTAAGAGGGTGGCTAAACGGTGACGATCCTGTTTAATGCGATCGGCCCAACACCACAGAAATTCGGCCCGTAAAACCCCATTTTCCCGCCATTTCCGTATGCGCACGGCCTGTTGAGCAGCCTCCACAGCGCGATTAACGTCTTCCACCGTTCCCAGTACCACTTTATCCACTTGTTGACCGGTCGCGGGATCTATCACCTCCGTGGTATCCCCTGTGGAGATCCAGTCCCCATTAATAAATTTCTGATACATAGTGAACCCCCTTCAGTTGTTGGCCAAGCCCATCTGAAGTTCCTCCGACAGATCAACGCCCCGGGTCTCGCGTAAGATCCACGGCAGGCCAAATAATACGATGGCGGCGAATGTGCCAGACAGTAATCCTAAATTCATGCTGGATGCCGCAACGATGGGCGCTAAAGCTGACATTCCTCGTCCAACCATATAAATGGTTGAAATACCGGTCGAGCGAGCGCGAGTCGGATATAATTCACTAAACCACACGCCAAAGACTGCGAAAGATGCGGAGCCCATGTAAAATAGTAGATACGCCCAAAAGATGGGCCAATGCACAAACGAGGTCCCGATGGGCACACGAATACCCACCGTAAAAATTATGAACAGGAGGAAGCCAACGACCGACAGGGATTGCGCGATAAGGAATGATGCCTTCCTTCCCCATACATCGCCAAGAAAGCCGATAATAACATAGGTTAGTGCTCCTAGAAATGTCGCCCATGTGGTTATTGACGCACTCAGTGTGGCAGG
>JAMCTO010000024.1:1024-3698 GCA_023381095.1 Bacillota bacterium | reverse complement strand
GATCCAGGCACGGTGGCAGTAGCAGTGGTCTTTGGCGGGGGAATCGATATGAATGGAAATGGCACGCAAAATCAGTCAAATCCAATAGCCTTAGCGGCATTTACTTCAAACGGTCAGGTGAGTTCTCGGGCCATTGATCCGCAACCTCACACATTGCCCGGAACAATTATCTTTAATGGAAATGGTGCTGATACCTATGGAGCATTATACGCTCCGGATAGTTATATATATCTCAACGGTAATGTAAATATCACAGGGGCAGTTGTCGGTTATACAGATTTGCTTAACGGTAATGTTACCATTTCCCATAATACAAATATTGTTAGCACGATTCCAGTTCAGAACGTAGCCCTGATCCAATGAGACACCGTCGCCCGCGCCGCTCAGGCCAAGCTCTCGTGGAAACCGTTCTCGTTTTACCTATAATTCTCCTCATTCTCTTGGGGATCATTTCGTATGGACTCTATATCAATGCGGTCGACACCATTCAGCAAGCCGCCCGCGTTGGGGCACGGTCAGCAGCGATTGGAGAAACCTTCGGCTGTCCCGGAGACTCCGCGCAATCTCAGCTCAATAACAACGAATCCGCTACGGTCTATGGCCAAGTGGATGATCAGATTAATGAATCACGGCCGTGGATGACGGTAAACGGTGGAACGAATCCTCTTCCTGTTATTAGCTACGCAGCGATTCTTGCACAAAGTTCTAGTCAAAATCCCCAAGAAAGTGATGTTGAAATCACCATCGCCTATCCGTACGCTCCTCTGATTCCCTTGCCGGGTCTTTTGCCCAGCACAATAGAAATTACGAAGACCTACCAAATGATGGTGGAAACACCTCAACCCTCAAGCGGAACAACAGCCAGTTTTCCCAGTGGCTCACCGTATTATGAAACTACGGAATGGACGACTCCCTCGCCTACAACACCCTCCGGTGGATACTTGACCCAACCACCGCCGACGGCCGGAGGCACAGCGTGTTCAGGATAACTGATATGAGCATTTTAGGAAAAGCCTGTCTCACGTTAGAAATGGCATACAACAATGCACGCTTAATCTCCAGGCCAGAATCCGCTTGGTTAAACCCATCGTAGTCTCATCATCCGTATCACAAAGACATCCTTGTGGTACGGAGAAAGGACTCCCAGCTCCGTAACGCCTGGCAAGGGGTTGGGGGCTGGGAGTCCGTAGACCTTTTTAATACGGAGGAACAGGCGGAGCTTTACTCATCCCCTTCCTTCTGAGTGATTTCCAACCAAGAGGAATTGGCTAGGGCATCCGCTACGAATTGGTGCGCCCACTCCGCGCTACGTGAGTTATCGAGGCCGCCCGCTATCATGCTGGTGGTCATGATGCGTTCGAGCAGTTCCGGCCATGCCCGCACGGCTAGGGCAATCTCTTCGATGTTATCCGCGATATCTTGGATGGAGTAGCGGAACCCCTGGTAAATCACTTGGGGCGCGGACTGGACTCCCGCCAGATATAAAGACGCCATGACTTGATCACGTATCCACGTGGGGACGGGGATGCCTTCCGCTTGAGCCGCCGTCTCGGCGGATTGTGCGGCGGTCTTGGGTAAACGCACTTGGATGCGGATATCAGGTTCGCGCATGGTTAGTTTTCCTCCTCAGTAAGTTTGGGTCCGCGTAGAGCTTTGCGGACGCGCTCACTCGCCATCATTTTGATTTCTCCCCGTGCGGTCATCAGCATTTCATGAGCTTTCTCTGGATCATTCGGGAAGTTGCTTTTGGCCTTGAGCTCCCCGCCCTTCTCTGCCGCGACACGTTCTGCGGCGGTATTTTGGGCGATGAAGAACGTGAGACGTTCCAAGTGATCCACGCGCGACACCGAAGGCATTAACGCGGCGGTGATGGCATCAGCCATCTTTTGAACCATCACCTCGTTCTGCGCCTCACTTTGCACTCCGGCGCTAATCAGTTGCCGCAGGACGGCACTAATGGATTGATTGGTGCTCGCGGCCAGCTTTTCAACGGTGGTATTCAGGGTTTCGGACATCCACACTTTCCGCTGGACGCCTTCATGACGGTCATCGGTCGGCATTACAATGGCTCCTTTCAGTGGGGACCTCAAATAACGGCGTCCCCATGCGGTTTATAGGCAATTTATCGGATGATAAGTCCCCGCAGTGGGGACTCGAAATATGAGACGGTGTAACGAGTTGCACGAATTTTAGTCCCCGCACAACGGACCGAATGACGGCGTGGACCAGTGCGGGGACTTGTGGGGACTTCCTGTGGGGACCCCTGATTTGGCTCTCTGCTTGGCTTTTGGGGCTTTGAGTCCCTACCATCCGGCTCTGCCGGATGTGTGTGTCACCTACCCCCTTATCCTGAGTCTCCCCCGCTGAGGGGGAGATGGGGGACCCGGCGCGTACTGTGCGCTGGGGGGAGAGGGGGTTCCAGTGTGGAGGGTGGCAGTTTCAGAAGGGCAGTCTTTTGACCTTTTCCTGCCCACCCCTACGGTCCGGTTAATTCGGTCATTTTGACCGAATTAAAATAGCGTGCCGGTGCTCATCTGTGCTGGCCGTTCGGGGATGAGGTCGTTGAGGCGATCCAAGAGTTTGGCCGTTTCGCTGCCGACTCCTATTGCTTTGGTAGCTTCGGTCATTTTGACCGATCCTCCCCCGGTAACGACCTATAGCTTTGGCCTCTCCG
>JAMCTO010000024.1:0-934 GCA_023381095.1 Bacillota bacterium | reverse complement strand
TCCACGCACCCATCATCATTCGCCCCCCTACCTATAACGAAAGTTTCCCGGTGTCTGCGACACGGATAGGAGTCGCCCCCAGTGGGGATAGTCCGCACCGGCCTCATCAGTGAGGACACGATGTACATCGCCCTTGCGCACTCCTGCAAGGGTTTACGCGAAGTGAGCCCCATATCTTGTACATCCCCTCCGAACATCGCGGGAGATCCCGGCCGTGATAGCACCTCCTATCCTTTTCTGGGCAAGGGTTTCTCCCATCTCAACAAGCCAAAGTGATATCATTGCCTGCCATTTTTCATGATTTTTGTGCAGGATGATATCACATTCGGTCGTAAAACCTCTGAAAGTCAGGTGGGGCGCGGACTAGAGCATGCTATCACCAAGATATCATGCCGACCCATAAAATAGGCTCTTATCCGCACGAGGTCACAGTTTGGGGTGATATCACTTCCCGGCAAACATTCCCGACAGTGCGGCCATCGACGATGACGTCACAATTTTCCTGACAGTCATAAGGCTTTGAGCCTTGTTTTGTTGAAATTCTGTGTCAGATTGGCACAACCCACTGTCAAAAAGTGACGTCACAATTTTCCTTACAGCCATAAGGCTTTGAGGCGAATTTGAGGCAAAATCTGTGTCAGATTGGCACCACGCTACCTTGCACGATGACGTCAATCTGACACAGAAATCCTTGATAAAGTGGCGCAAGGCCATACGGTGTCTCAAAAAGCCGTGACGTCACCGAGTCACGCCATCTCATAATCACGGAAATGTATGTAACCCCCCCCGGCGTACAGCCACGGAAGTTTGAGGCCATTATTTCATGGTCGTTACCTATTGACCTCCGGGTGCCAACCTAGCACGCACAAGAGCCACTATCCATTCATTGCGCTCATGGGGGCCTAAGTCGTTTAGCATGCAGGCTAGGGGGTCC
>JAMCTO010000023.1 GCA_023381095.1 Bacillota bacterium | reverse complement strand
ATACGAGCTATGACGACTTGTGATGTTGGTGGTCAACTCCACCCATTCGCGTTATGATGGTTGCATCGATTCGCAGGAGATGGAACCGGCATGCATGGGTCACGACACAAATACGGGCCAGATCAATGGCAATTTGGCGATCTTAGAATGCCGAAAGAAAACCGTTCTGTTCCCATACTGGTCTTAATCCATGGCGGATTTTGGCGACCACAGTATGGTCTGGATCTCATGGAACCTATGGCATCCGAGTTCGTTCGAAATGGATACGCCACCTTTAATATCGAATATCGACGCAGTGGTCAACATGGCGGCGGATGGCCGGGCACCCTTGATGATATGACTTCGGCAGTAAACTATTTGACTGTGCTGGCCTCAACCTATCCTCTAGATCTTAACCGTGTTACGTTGATAGGCCATTCAGCAGGGGGCCAGATGGCTTTATGGATGGCCGGCCGCCATTTATTGCCCAAAAACCAAGCCTTAAATGGCGCGCGGACAATGCCTCTGCAACGAGTAGTCAGCTTGGCGGGAGTGGTAGATTTGTTAGCCATGTGGCAAATTGCCCATGGTCAGGACCCAGTCGAAAAATTTCTGGGAGGTCCTCCCACCATGTGGCCTGATCGATATCGAGAAGCGTCGCCAATCAATTTGTTGCCCACGGATACATTAACCGTATTGGTCCACGGAACGGAAGATTCCAGGGTTCCCTTAGCCCAAAGCCAAAACTACTGGTTAAAAGCGCGCACACAAAACAGTCCGGTAACCCTGAAGACATTGCCGGGAGTGGACCATTTTCAATTGATTGACCCGCATTCCGCAGCCTGGCCAACCGTAATGGCTGCCGTAACTAAGCGTTATCCCGATTAATGTCCCTTAGATCCGTTCCAGCCACACACTACTATAGATGCACAGCCATATTCTTAAGTAGTTCTTTGGCACATCTATCCCGGGCATTTGGTAAAATGGACGATAGATTTCGGGGCACGCAATAGGGAGGGTTTTGAAATCGCAAAGCCGGAAGAGACTAGGCGGCGATGGCGACTTCGGTGGCCACGTTTAATATTCATTATCGTGTTTGTTGCCGTCATCGTGCCTGGTTTGATGTTGGCATGGGACTATCACCGTCTTAAAACCGAATTGGATACGGTTAAACAATCATATCACACCAAAAATCTGTTGGCTTTAGGCAACGAGGTCCCGAAAATTTCAGGAACTCTTGGCAATGTGCACACGGCTCTGTGGATGCTAGGATGGGTTCAAGTCGTCCCTGGGATTGGTGGGTATTATCACAATGGAATGACCATATTGACTGCTGCTCATGACTATCTGTACGCCTTGAGTAAAGGTATTGAACCATTGGTTTCCGTAGCCCAAACAAGCCACCCATCATCGCAACAATGGAACCAAGCGGTGACGCAAGCGGGACTTAACCTAAAAACTATGACCCCGGTAATTCTGCACGCCAATCAAGCGATCCAAGCCATCACTCCATCTAGTATTCCCGCAGTCTTGATCAAAAAAGGACTCGATGTCCAAGCGCTTAAATCGGTCAGCCAAACATTTATCAGCATGCTGCCACTAATAACAGGTCCACATCCTGTATTAGCGCAATTGCTAGGGTTTCCAACCACCGCTCGATACTTGCTAATTTTTCAAAACAGTGGAGAGTTGCGGTCAACCGGGGGCTTTATGACTGCTTACGCCTATGTGCCATTTCACAATGGCAGGTTGGAAAAAATCAGTTCTCAAAACATCCAACAGTTGGACAGTCAAGTAACTTATCACCCGCCGGCGCCAACGGTCATTGGAGCCTACTTGCCTGTTAAGTACTGGCATCTCAGGGATACCAATACCTCCCCTGATGTCCCCCAAACTGTTAATAATTTCCAAATGCTGTATCGAACTATCCCCGGGGCCCTTCCCACCAATGGCATGATCTTCATCGACACCTGGTTTGTCGACGACCTAATCGGCGACGTAGGTGGCCTCAATGTCCCCGCTGGTCACGGGAAGACCGTCCATATCACTAAATCCAATGCGAACCTGAAAATGGAGTATATGGCCGAAGATAGGGGGCTTCCTGCCAATGTGCGCAAATTGTTCATCGGTACCATGATGAAAGAATTATTGCATGAGGTCCTCCATGCCCATGTGTCTGAGATCTTAAAGGTTGCGGCCACGGTAGAAAACAACCTAAACAACAAACAGATTCTACTGTATTTCAATAACTCACAAGCGGAATCATTTGCCGCGTCACACCACTGGGCAGGCATCGTTCCCAAAACCGTGAAAGGCAACTATGTTCAGGTAGTGGATGAAAACTTACTAGGTCATAAAGACAATTATTATGTTCGGGAATCGTACCAAGTCAACGTACAACAAGTTAACCATCGTAATTTAGAAACTGTGACTATTCATTGGGTGGATCCTGCCATTGTTAATTGGGCCCAGAATCTTTTTGTGCCGTATCATTCCTGGGTGCGTGTTTACGCCCCAATGGGGTCCACCTTCGTGTCCATGACCGGAATCGACAGCTATGCCCAAGTGACGGCAAACACTACGCTTAACAAGGAAGTGTTTGGGGGGCATGTCGATTTGCCCGGGCGATTTTCGGCCGCACAGCCGCCAACGACTGGCACCGTCACCGTACAATTTTGGTTGCCGAATAAGGTCAACGTTCATCGGCTATATCTTCAAAAGCAGCCAGGAATGCTTGCTGAACCGGTACAAGCCACGGTTCATGGCGTGACCCGCCGCATTACCTTGTATAATAACCAATGGCTAACTTTTTAAGTAATAAAAGGCCGGGCTCTACTGCAATGCGTTGCCCATAATTTAGGAGGATTAAGCCATTTCACCATCTAAGCCGCGCTCTAGTTCCGGAATGTTAATCTGGGGCATTGTGCTGTTGTCGGCAAATCTACGACCCGCTATCACCGGAGTAGGCCCCCTGGTTGAGGTTGTCACCCGCCAGACCGGACTGGCATCACCTATCGCCGGCATTTTAACCACGTTGCCACTGATTGCATTTGGATTGGTATCCCCGGTGTCTCCTTCACTGGTACGTAAGTTCGGCATGGAACGATCCTTATTTTTGGGCCTCGTGATTTTATCATTAGGTACTCTGCTTAGATCGTGGGGATCAGTCTCGGGATTGATGATCGGGATGTTTCTGGTTGGTTCAGGCGCCGCTATTGAACATAAGGCCCGCGCATTCCCCTTCTTAGGCGCAAGCCAAGAGGGGGTCAAGCGGGTGGCGGCCGTTAAGGACGCC
>JAMCTO010000022.1 GCA_023381095.1 Bacillota bacterium | reverse complement strand
TCCAAAAGGGCCATTCAAACCAAAGAGCGCGCAGTCGCTCTGACCAAACGGGGACGCAATCCTAGCGCCGCTGCCGTGTCTTCGGCTAATAATGTTTGGTGAGATTTGGAACCCTTCTTGTGAATGAGTTAAATATATATTACACTACCTGTAACGTTATGGTGACACTCGGAGGGGCATTATGAAGGGTGGTAAAATGACGGCCGTTATTGTCGGGGGTGCTATGGTTTTTTCTCTGGCAGGATGTGGAGGTTCTGGGGCACCATATGTGTCTTTAGTCAAAGGCCGGTTAGCCAATGTGGTGTATGCCGGGTCGCTGGAGTATGTTAATAACGAACAAGTGGGGCCAGCATTCGAAAAAGCTACCCAATTTCGGTATCAAGGTCAAGGAGGCGGCTCGTACGGCATGGCGCAGGAAATAAAGTCGAAGACTTTGGCGCCTAACGTTTTCGAGAGTATTGGATACGCTCCGATCCAGGTGATTGAACCCAAGGACACCAATTGGGCCATTGCCTTTGCTGCAAGTCCTTTGGTAGTGGCTTACTCACCAACGTCTCGTTATGCCCCCGAATTGAATGCCATTAGGGCTAAAAAGCGTCCATTACAAGATCTGTTTACATTGATGGCGACGCCTGGGTTTCATTTGGGGCGCACTAATCCAAACACGGATCCCCAAGGTCAAGCCTTTTATATGATGGTCGAATTGGCTGTTAAACATTACCATTTGCCGCCGGGAACAGTGGGACAAATCTTGGGGACATTGGATAATGCTAAAGAAGTATACTCCGAGGAAGGTATCCTGACCTTGTTGCAATCGGGCGGGCTCGACGCCAGCAGTGCATTTTTATCGGAGGCCCTCGAACGGCACTTGGATTATATTACCTTGCCTTCGTGGATGAATTTTGCGTCACCCAACAAGTCTTCGGTTTACCGTACCGCGTCCGTCACCTTAAATGACGGGACGACCATTTCGGGGCAGCCGTTGACAGTGGACATAACCACAGTAGGCACTCCGGACAAGGCTTCGGTCGGCTTTATTAAGTTTTTGCTGGGTTCGCAAGGCGCAGCCATTATGCGCCAAGCAGGCTACCAAGTGTTCTCGCCGGAAGTATTTGGCTCTCGAGCCGACGTCCCCGGCGCATTGAAGCAGTCATGAGACGGCTTCTCGGGGTTTGGAGCGGGATTACCCTGGCAGTGCTATTTCTTCCGGTTGTGGTGCTGTTTTTGCATGCCGGATCTTTGGAACAGACAATTCGATCCCCAGCAGGAATCAATGCTATCGAGGTGACATTGGGATCGGGGATCATTGCCTTGGTTGTCGACCTCATCTTAGGAATGCCGCTGGCCTGGATATTGGCTCGTGTAGTGAAAGCAAAATGGCGTCGCTGGTGGGGAACACTGCTCATCATCCCCTTGCTGATGCCTCCTTTAGTGCTTGGCCTAGTCTTGGCTTATGTTGTGGGCCCTGCGAGTCCGGTAGGTTCGATGATTAGCCTGGCCAACACGTTTGCGGGCTTGGTAGTTGCCCAAATTTATGAATCGTTGCCGTTTTTTGTGTTAACTGCTTGGGGGTATCTTGCGGCAATCCCACGCTCATTGGAAGAAGACGTCTGGGTGCTGGGAAAATCGCCTTGGCAAACTTTCTGGTTTGTGACCTGGCCGGTGGCTCGCGCCGGATTTGCCATTGCGGCCGCGATGGCTTGGGCTCGGATTGTGGGTGCATTTGGTGCCCCGGTAGTCGTTGCGTACCATCCTACCGCATTGCCGGTGGCAATCTGGATCCAACTTCAAGAACAAGGGCTGCCCGCCGCGTTAGGATTGGCGCTATGGCTTATCATTGTTTCTCTGCCACTGCCGGTATGGCTTAATTGGAGGTTTTCTCATGTTCGCTATGACCGTTAAGCAGGCAGGCCGGATGGAGGGGGAATTTGTGTTATCCCCCGGTATGCACGCAATAGTGGGATTGTCCGGAGCGGGCAAAACCACCCTGTTTCGTCTGATAGCGGGGTTGGAACGCCATGTCTCGTTGGCAATTTTATGGAACGAACGGTCCATTGACATGGTACAACCTCATGAACGGCCGGTCGCTTACGTTCCGCAAAGGCCCAGTCTAGTACCTCACCGAACTATTGGAGACCAAGTGCAATGGATTGCCAAGGGCCCCGTAACTAATTGGAGGCAGTGGATCCAATGGCTTAGCTTGGGGAAACTTCTTAATCGTTATCCCCATCAACTCTCTGGTGGCGAGCAGCAACGGGCGGCACTGCTGCGCGCTCTGGTGGCGGAAAAGCCAATTTTACTGCTTGACGAGGCACTGTCACAAATTGACCGTCCCCATCGTTTGTCTCTTTACCGTAAACTTCAAGACACATTAAGGCCCGAACAACTGTTGCTATTTTCTACCCATCAATGGGAAGACGCCGAGCAATTTGCCGAGCATGTGGTCTTCCTCAAACAGGGGCGCATTGCCTCATCAAGTCACGTAACCCAAACGGTTCCGGTCGATTCGGAGATGGCCTTTATGATGGGGTATGTCGGATCAGTGCCCGTTTCCGACGGGCACCTCCTTATTCACCCGAGAACTATCTTTGCAGGACAGAATCGTGAGCTTCCCGTGCACATAGCCGGGGAAGGGCATCAGCATCCGATTAGCGCGACGTTATCGCGTTACCATTTTCGTTCCACTGACGGTGGGTTGCTATTAGAATGGATAGGGAATCCTGCGACGACACCCGAGCATTTCCATGAAATCAGCATTAGCAACCCGGTTCAGGTGCCATTTGCATTGCCCAATACCCAAGGAGGCGAATGAGGATGACATGGGGTGAAGCACTAGCTTACCGGCGAAGTGCTTTAGGGTGGTCTCAAGAACGGTTGGCGCAGCAACTGGGAATCACCCGGCAGACACTCATTGCGCTCGAACATGACAAACGGTTGCCCACTCTGACGTTGGCCATTAAGTTGGCGAGCATCTTTGACCTGTCGTTGGACGAGTTGGTTAAGCCGCTCACGCCGGAATATATTCGTCGAGAAGGGCGTTGGCGATGGTTTGGACCGAAGCCCAGTTTTCCCACATTGGTAGTGTGGGCGCAGCTGCACGATGCGACGGTTTTGGTTCCGACTATGTTATTGGCGGCGTCTCGTCTGCCTGACGCACTCTGGAATCCTGAGTCGGAAGTACTGACGCCTTTGCCATCGGCCCGGGATCCAAAGCGTGTCACGCTGATTGGAGGATGCGATCCTTACATGGCTTGGATACGTGATCTATACGAAGAACAGCGGCCTGGATATTGGATAGAGCCGCTTCGGCTGTCCAGCCATGCCGCCATTGCCGCCTTTACTCAAAGCCTCTTGCATATCGCAGGGTCGCATCTATTTGATCCGCTCACCGGTCAATATAACTTCATTGATTTCCCTATGGCTGTTACCCGTTTGCATTACCTTACTTGGGATGAAGGATTGATGCGTCATCCTGAAGCCACTGCAGTGCGCCAAATAGCGATCCGAGAACCTGGCAGCGAAGCCCATTCCCTGTTTCTGCGGCATCAAGACGCCATTATTTGGCCATCCGATGTGTTCTACAGTCATCAAAGCATTTTAGAACAAGTGCAACATCATCCTGACTGGGCTGGGGTGGGGTTAGGCAGTTTAGCGGCGACTAATGGGTTACTTTTTGAGGCCTGGGCCCAAGAGTCCTACGATTTGTGGATCCGAACTGAGGATCTAAAGAGTGTTTGGGGTAGAGCTTTACTTGATGTTTTAGCATCGACGGCGTTGCAAAACCTGTTTGGTCAGATCCCGCATTTGGCCTTGTTGGGCTCGCCATAGTATGGCTACTCTCGGTTAGACCAGGAATAAAAATGGACGGCAGTGCCGTCCATTTTTTATAAGGTGCAGTTCGCGTTAGGAGACCGGAGATGAATTACCGATTCCGGCCGGCGAGATTTTGCTCGGCCATTTCAATCATTTTGCGCACCATGTGGCCGCCTACGGCTCCGCATTGACGCGCTGGGACATCACCCCAATACCCATCGTCAACGCCTTGGAGTCCTAGTTCATGTGCCACTTCGTACTTGAACTGGTCCAACGCCTTTTGCGCGCCTTGCACTACTGCGCGGTTGCTGGTGTTGCTGCCTCGTGCCATGTATCGATCACCTCCTCATTAATGAAGTGATGTTAGTATGGCCGGGGTCGGGACTTTTAACCTAGAAAGGTTTGGTATCAACGGGTGCGCCGGCTGGGTGTTCTTCCGGCTAAGGTTTGTTCGGCCATTTCAATCATTTTGCGCACCATGTGGCCTCCCACGGCTCCGCATTCCCTAGCAGGAATGTCTCCCCAATAGTTGTCTTCGGGTATTTGAATGCCCATATCCCTCGCCACTTCATATTTGAATTGATCCAAGGCCGCCGCTGCCTCACGCACTACAGCGTGTTGCCCGGTGTTGCTTCCACGTGCCATCACTGTTCACCTCCCATAATAAATGGTGTGATTAGTATGCCGATGGCAATGCGACATATTCTAGCAATAGATGGAATTTGCCTAAGATAAAAATTATCGGCTGACCTCGAGGTCAGCCGCACTTAAGAATCAAGAGAGCTTGTGTCGCCGCATACGAGACGTCTTGTTATGAAACGAGGCCTTTTGGCCACCGCTGCCGCCACGCATTTTTTTCGGCAACATGGATTTTTCATTGATAAAGAACCAGGCTACAATACCTGTCCCTGCCGCGAGCAGTGAGGCCCCCCAAAATACCCAGTAACGGTGGGTCATGGCCATGGCAAACAACGGCGGGCCCATAGCCACTCCGAAAAAGCGTACGCTGCCGTAAAGACTGGTCACCACCCCGCGTTCTTTGGAAGTTGTTGCGCTGGTTACCAGGGTATTAATCGCGGGTAGCACACTGCCGGTACCGATTCCTTGAAACACCAAAATGGCTAGCGCAAGCCATGGCACCGTGGTGACAAAAAAAGGTTCCGCCGCCATTGCTGCTGCAATCAACACCAGCCCTCCTGCTACAATCGGCCGCGACCATGCTGAAAGGCGTTTTTGCAGCATGGTGCCGGAAATATACGAGGTAATCGCGGATGCCAATACCGGAATAGCGATTAACAAGCCCCGGGTAAATTCCCCATACTTAAAGGTCTTTTCTAGAATGTCTGCCAAGTAGCTTAAGACGCCGAACAAAATGAACAGTACCACGGCGCCCCCCAGAAAAGTTGCGGCAATCGAACCAGCTTTTTGGCTTAGGGTATGGGTCAGGCCTTGCCAATATTGCTTAAAACCTCCCCGCGCTTTTTGGCCTTTCGGTTCTTTAATGACCCACCATACCGCAGCGGCAATCGGAAAAGAGAGTAATCCATAAACAAAGAACGGCGCAAACCAAATGAGAAGAGCCATCGCGGACCCAGCGATGGGGGAGATCACCTTGCCTAAGCCATTTGATGCCTCCAGAATACCCAGCGCTCCCGCTCGACTTTTGCCTTGATACATATCTCCGGCTACTGCCATTGCCAGTTGATAGGTGCCCCCCGCTCCAATGCCCTGCAACAAGCGCGATCCCATAATCCAATAATACGGATGGGGGAAAAACCAGGCAGAGATGCCGGCTCCCAGTCCCCCCAGACCATACACAGTCAACGCCGGGACCATAATGACTTTACGTCCTAGACGGTCTGAAAGAGCACCGGCAAAAGGTATAATAACGCCGGCGGGAATGGAAAATATCGTAATAATGAGCCCCACCTGAAACAGGGTTAAATGCATAACACTCATCATTTTTGGCAACACCGGAATCAGCATCGAGTTGCCGAGAACCATGATGAAGGGAACTGAGCACAACACTGCTAATTTGAGCCCATGTCGGTCCGATGCAACCGCCGATCCCGAAGACCCGCCCCGCTCTGCCATATATTGTGCCTCCCATGATGGAATTGAACAACTACACTCTCTAAACTGTCCCAAATTCTCGCGGCAATGCTAAAAATATTAACCGTCACCTCCATCATCTGGCCTGAATATCGTGCCTAAGAAATCTCCAACCTGAGGAGGAACACACGACGATGGCACATGATGACAACAAGGCTTGGTTAGATATCCTAGATTTTCCTGTCGCTGATCGAACCTCGAAGCCTCGGCAACGTGGATTGACGATGGTCATTGATAAGGGATTGGGACTTACGGATACTCGCGATTTAATGGAACTGGCGTCAGACTATGTTGACGACCTCAAATTGACCTTTGGCACTTCGGCTTTCTACCACACCCGGCTCTTGCGGCAGAAAATCGAATTGGTAAAGTCATACGGGGTGCACATTTATCCTGGAGGAACGTTCTTAGAATTGGCATTGCTGCAAGGGCGACTTATTGAGTTTTTAGACCGAGCTCGGGAGTTGGGTTTTACCGGAGTGGAAATTTCCGATGGCACTATCAATTTGGATCCAGAAACTCGCCATAATACGATTCAATTGGCACGGGTGTACGGATTTGAGTTAGTAGTCAGCGAAGTGGGGAAAAAAGATCCGCGTGATACGATTCCTGATCTGCGCTTATGGGAACAAGTGGCGGATGATTTGATGGCCGGATCCGATGTGGTGATTGTGGAAGGGCGGGAAAGCGGGCAGGGAGTCGTGATTTACGACGATCAAGGCGAAGTTTTGGAAGATGAACTGGAGGAAATGGTTCGTCATTTGCCTGATCCCAGCCGCGTCTTGTGGGAAGCACCTAAGAAACACCAACAGCAGGAATTAATTTTGCGATTTGGCCCAAATGTCTCACTAGGAAATATTGAGCCCCAGGATGTTTTGGCCTTGGAGGCCTTGCGAGTAGGATTGCGAGGAGATACCTTGCGCCAGTATTATGTGAGCAGCGGGGCATTGGATCCCATCAAATGGCCACCACCGCTTAAAGTGAAAGGGGGAGATTTGGTCGATTGATGTTGTTTTTCGTTGGGAGGATGTTCCGGACGATGTGGATGGGTGCTCTGTGCTGGTGATTGATACCTTAAGGGCGACCACTACGCTGACCACCATTTTAGACCGCGGTGCCACCAAAGTGTTGACCTGTGCGTCATTGGACGAGGCATTTCATTATAAACGACAAGATTCTACGCTGATTCTTGGAGGCGAACGTCACAACCGGCCGGTACCGGGCTTTGATGCGGGGAATTCGCCTTTTGACTACCCATCGGAATTGGTCGAGGGACGCGCCGTAATACTGACGACGACCAATGGCACTCAAGCTGTGGCCAAGGTCAATGGCGCCGAACGGGTCGGATTAGCTTGCTTGCTTAACGCGGCGACAGCGGCCAGATGGCAGCAAGAACAAAAATCAGAAGCGCTTGTGGTTTGTGCGGGAACTGTAGGTCATGTGTCTTGGGAGGATGTGTTAACAGCAGGGGCGGTCATTAATGAGTGGTCAGAGCATGATTGGACCGATGCTGCCCGGCTGGCATGGACGGCATTTACCGTCAACCAGGCGCGTATTGCTCAAAGTATTCTGCAGTCCCGACACGCACAACATTTGTTATCGTCCGGAATGGAACGCGACGTATCATACGCCGCCCGTATCAATCAATCGTCCACGGTTCCGGTTAGGGGACCGGACGGGTGGTTTTACCGGAACGCTTAAGTCTTTCCGCAAGGGCCGGCCGGCAATAGGCCGGTCTTTTTGTTGTCCGAGTTTCATAGATATTGCCGTCGGAAAGTGGACAGCGGAGGCGGCCATGCTGAACAACGCGACTCTCGGATTGTTAGCACTGTTAATTTTAGGTATCTGGGCTCGCTCCAATTTAGTGGCTGCCGCTGCGGCCATTTTGTTGGTAATTCGATTTACTCGTCTGACATTTTTGTTTCCAGTCCTGGAGCGTCGTGGGGTGGAAGTCGGGTTATTGTTCTTAACCTTGGCGATGCTGGTGCCATTTGCAGTAGGCAAGGTGAGTCTTAAAGACATTGGCAAAGGGCTATTGACGGTACCGGGAATTTTAGCGGTAATCGGGGGCGCTGTTGCTACACATTTGAATGGTCGCGGTTTACACCTATTGGCGGACAACAGTTACTTGATGATTAGCCTAATCGTCGGTTCTATCGTAGGTATTGTGGTCTGGGGAGGAATTCCCGTAGGACCGTTGATGGCTGCCGGAGTGACCTATCTGATGCTGCAGATCATTGAATCGGTAGGCCGGTATTTTCACTAAACGCGAGTGGGAGAGATAACGATGCCCAATGAAATTTATTTACGCGGGATGGTCGTGATTCGGTTTCTATCAGCCATGATGGAACTGACCGGGGCGTTTCTTATGTGGCGGTTTAATCGCATTGAGATGGCCGTACGGATTAATGGATTTTTGGGATTGGTGGGCCCGATGATTCTTACCACCACCATGCTGCTTGGAATCGCCGGACTCGCGGCCACTAAAGTGCCGCTAGGAAAAATTTTTTGGATTGCTGGAGGGGTGGCCCTTATCATGTGGGGTACTACCCGGTGACTGGATTTTGGGTCATTTCGTTGCATTCTCTCCTACGCCATTGGCGAATGGCATTAGTTTTGGCGATTGTCGCTGTCTGGAGTCCTTGGTCTGTATTTGTACAAGGTCCGGATGTCGGTGCGCCCCCGTTTGGGGTAATGGTTTTGGTACCGACCCACCAAAGGGCAGTAGCTTTGACTTTTGATGATGGGCCGAGCCCCCGCACGACTACAAAGATTTTGTCTTTGTTGATGTCATTTCATGACCAGGCGACATTTTTTATATTAGGCTCACAAGCAGCAAAATATCCTAAACTCACTCAGGTAATCGTTAAAGACGGAATGGAATTGGGTAATCATACCTATGGCCACATCAATTTGACCCAACATAGTTTAACCCAAGACGTCGCGGACTTGACGCGGACCAACCACATCATTCAGCAATTGACGCACCGAACCCCACACTGGCTGCGTCCGCCTTATGGGGCTTACTCGACCAAGGTGTTGCACGCGGCCGCTGAATGTGGCTTGCATTTGGTGCTCTGGACTCCGGGATTTGTCCCCGTCGAAAATCAAGATCCTAGTCAATTAGTGTCGAACGTGGTAAAACACCTGGCTCCAGGAGAAATTATCCCGTTGCCGGAATCTGGGCCCCGGGTGGCGGAAGAAATGGGGGCGTTGTTCATCCTGTTGCATGATTTGAAGACCTTGGGATACCGTTCGGTAACGGTTTCGGCCCTTGCTAGGATGCACTAACTTCTGCGTCAATGGTATACTGGCGACAATTGGATCTAGGCCTGGTCTAGATGCAGGAGGGACATGCAATTCGCATCGTAGGAGGACAAGCCGGAGGACGCCGTCTGGTGGCTCCTAAAGGACTGGCGACCCGTCCGACCGGGGAGCGGGTGCGTGAGGCACTCTTCAATATGCTAGGGGTCGAAGTAGAATCGGCCACCGTTTTAGACCTCTATGCTGGATCCGGGGCACTGGCTTTGGAAGCCCTATCCCGGGGGGCGGCGAGCGCCTGGTTAATCGAACCTGACTATCATGCGCGTCAGGCTATCAAAAAGAACCTGGCCGTGTTGAGCCCCGAGATGGAGGTTGTGGTTAATGCAATTTCTGCAGAACAGTTTATGGATCACGCAATAAAAATGGGGCAACGGTTTTCGCTAATATTTTGCGACCCGCCGTGGAAATTTGGGTTGGATTGCAAAGTAATCCAGACATTAAGCAAAATCACCAAACCCGGTGGGCTAGTGATTGTTGAACATCCTGCTTCCCAGGAAACCGTTGCCATTCCGGGATTGGTGCCCCAGCGTCGGAGACAGTGGGGCGATACAGCCGTTTCTTGGTATCGCCTTGAGACTCCGCAAATTTTGTCGAAGGAGGATCTTGCCCGTGAACCATAGTCATGCACTGTATCCTGGATCGTTCGATCCGATTCACAATGGCCATCTTGATGTTATTGAACGGGCCGCGCGGATGTTTCATTCCCTGCGTATCACGGTATTTGTCAACTCATCTAAAGCGCCCTTGTTTTCTGCTGATGAACGGGTGGAGTTAGTGCGAGCGGCAACCCGTGATATCCCCGGGGTCACCGTGGAGCAGAGCCGTGATCTTCTGGTGCGGTATGCTCAAGCGCAGGGATTTGATATTGTGATCCGGGGACTGCGTGCGGTGCTCGACTTCGATTATGAGTTCCAAATTGCGCTGATGAATCGCAAGATGGCGCCTGGGGTCGAAACCATTTTCATGTTGACCAGTGAACATCACGCGTATTTAAGTTCTACTCTGGTTAAGGAGTTAGCTCGTTATGGTGCCGATGTCCATGAATTGGTTCCGGAGCCAGTTGCCACCGCGTTAATTCAAAAATTTTCCCAAACTGAGGGAGACCATCATGACTAACCAACCACTAGCATCGGAGTTGGCGATGTTGTTAGAGCGCATTGACGATTTAATCGGGCATGCCCATCGCTTGCCGTGGACCGGAAGAATATTGATTGATGCCAACGAATTGGCTACTCTGGTGGCCCAGGTTCAACATGTGTTGCCGGAAGAAGTGCGTCAAGCCCAGTGGATAGTGGCAGAACGGGATCGTATCTTGAAAGAAGCGATGGACCAAGCACAGTCACTCAAACAAGAGGCCCAAAAAGAAATTTCCCGTCAAGCTGACGGATCGGAAGTTGTTGCCAGAGCCCGGGAGAGGGCCCAGGAACTCACGGATCAAGCCCGTCAGGCAGCCAGGGAAATTCACCAGGGGGCGCGGGCTTATGCGGATGAAATTTTGGCGAGACTAGAAACTGAGCTAGCGCAAGTCAAGAACGACGTAAAAAACAATCGGATGGAATTGCGGCAAGAATGAGATTAAGACCCAATATACCAGAGTGGCCCAGCCCGCTTGAATAAGGCGGTCCATAGCGATTCGCTGCCATGAAAGATTTAGGCGTGCCGCATACAGCAAAAGTGGCAGTAACATGATGATACCATTGGTGGCAAGCATAAAAACGTTCAATAACGGCTGGGGCGAGGACGGGGGAAATGGGTCGACAAAAATCTGATAAAGCCAATGCCAGGAAGGCAATCTGGCGATACGAGAGACTATGAGCTCCGCCAACAATATGGTGACCCAATTCATCGTGTCTAGAGCTGCGGAACGCCATCTGATGCTGGCTTTGGACTGCCGGAGGAAAGGGAAATGAGATCTGCCATGACTGACGATGGTGATCCAGAGTAGAACTTAAATACGCGTG
>JAMCTO010000021.1 GCA_023381095.1 Bacillota bacterium | reverse complement strand
TGGTCACGTCGATCGCCAACACCGATTACGCGGCCCTCTTCCCGACCGATGAGTACATTCACATCGATGCGTTTCTCAGCAAGCCGATCGCACCGGCCGAACTGATCCGGCAGGTGGGGCGGTTGCCCGGGGACGCGTGTTGATGGTGGGGAATGTCGAAAGTCTCATTGGACCGCATACTGTAGTGGAGGATGTTCGCGGCAAATATGTGTGTCCAGGGTTCATTGACGCCCATATGCATTTTGAAAGTTCGATGCTTACAGCAACCGAATTCACCCGCTTGTCTTTGCCTACGGGAACCACTACAATTGTCGCGGATCCCCATGAAATCGGAAATGTGCTAGGAGTTCGGGGAATGCAGGCGATGATTGATGAAACTCGCCAACTACCGCATACAGTGCGCTTCACAGTTCCCTGCTGGGTTCCGGACGTACCAGGGCTGGAGACTTCAGGTGAGGTCATCGGGGCCAAGGAAATTGCTGAGCTGTTGCAGGATCCTGGGGTTCAAGGCATTGGAGAAATCCAAGGGTTTAGCAATGTGGGGCCCGTCTACGAGCATCGCCCAGCGACTGTGGATGATTTGCTGGCGGCGGTGACGTTCGCCCTCTCGCTGGGAAAAACGATCGAAGGCAATGCACCGGGTCTATTCGGCAAAGACCTGGCAGCCCATATTATTGCCGGTGGCAGCAACATTTCTTGTCATGAAACCACCACTAAAGAAGAAGCTCTAGAAAAGTTGCGGAATGCGGTATATGTCTATATGCGGGAAGGATCATCACAGCGCGATATGCCGCAGTGCATTCGTGCCATTACCGAAGAGGGAGTCGACTCTCGTTATGCCGTGCTTGTCTCGGATGACATGGTGGCGGAGGATCTGATGACCCACGGACATATGAATGATCTTATTAAGCGAACCGTGCAGCAAGGAGTGGATCCTGTCGAAGCCATCCAAATGGCGACGATCAACCCGGCCATGCATTTTGGGTTCCTGGATCGCGGAATGCTCACGCCGGGAAAGCGCGCCGATATTGCTGTGGTGAATAGTTTGACGGAGATGAGCATTTACCAGGTGTATAGCGCGGGGAAAAAGGTAGCAGAAAATGGCGCACTTGTGGTTGATCTGCCTGCCTACCGTTACCCAGATAGCGTACGCAATTCTATGAAGCGGTCTCCGGTGACCGAAGATGATGTAATGATTCGTGCGCCTCAGACGACGAGTCGCATGGTCCGAGTGCGGGCGCTGGTCCTCATACCGAACGAAAATCTAACGGAAGCAACAGAAGTGGACCTGCCGGTGGTAAACCAAGTGGTTCAGCCGGCACCTCAATTCGATGTGATCTCAATTGCGGTGGCAGAACGGCATGGCAAGAGCGGGCGGATTGGCAAGGCGTTTGTACAAGGCATGGGCCTAAAACGGGGAGCGATTGCCGAAAGTGTCTCGCACGACACCCATAATATTATTGCCTGTGGAGCCGACTACCGGGATATCGCGATGGCTATCAACCACGTCATCGCGATGGGGGGCGGTGTGGCGATAGTACAGGATGGGAAAATTTTGGGGGATTTTCCGTTGCCGGTAGGAGGATTGATAACGGATGAAATGACTGGAACGGAAGTGGCCCAGCGGATTCAAGTCTTATATACCATAGCTCGTGAAGATTTAGGTATGGCAATTGCGGCTCCCTTGATGCACCTATCATTTCTCTCACTGGCCACGAGCCCCAAATGGAAGATTACCGATGCCGGTCTAGTAAATGTGAATCGGTTTGAGGTGTTGCCGGTAGTGGTGTCCTAAACGCGAACGGAGGAGTGATCGTGGCAGTACGGGTCGTGGATCTGACGCAAGAAATTTACCAAGGCATGCCGGTCTTTCCGTTACACCAGCCGACATTGATCTTTCAAAACATTGATCATGTGGCCAGTAAAGCAAAAATCGGCTTTGAGTTTGCCACCAATAACCTGTTGATAAACGAACACGGGCCCACGCACAGCGACGCGGCTTACGAATATGATCCCCATGGACGCTTCATTGATGAGATGCCACTGGAGTACTTTTATGGGCCCGCCGTCTGCCTTGATGTTTCTGGGGTGTCTTCTGAGGGGTACATCGGCCCCCGGGAACTGGAACGCGCTATTCAGACCGCGGATCTCACACTCCAGGGAAAATCGGTAGTATTGCTCTATACCGGGCACTACGGGCGATCCTACGGAACCGATAAGTGGTTGACCCGCTATGCGGGTGTGAGTGAGGAAGGTGCTGAGTGGCTGGCATCCCAGGGGATTGTGAATATTGGGATTGACGCACCTTCTATTGATAACCCCAAGGACGCGAAGTTTTCCGGGCACCTCGTCTGTCGTCGCTACGGGATTACCAACACCGAAAACTTGTGCCACTTGGACCAAGTTGCGGGACAAGAATTTTTATATATGGGGCTGCCGCTTCGGATTCGCAGAGGAACTGGGTCGCCAATTCGTGCAGTGGCAATTATGCTGGAGATCCATTAAGAAGGGTATGGCCTGGCTGTGGCTATTATGTGCGATTCGGTATAGCCGACGCTATGAACGCTCTGCTGGCGTGGGTGCCGGTCCATTAAGCTGTAGATTTTGACCGGTATGCAGATGGGCCATGGTTTTATGAGTTTGAATGATAGGCAAATGCGCTTGCCAATGTGCCGGATGCCGTAAGTACACTATAAGCGTTCACGTAGAGTCCTGTCGTTACAAGGCTCTTGTTAGTGCGTTACGCAAGCGGGTTCACTAGCGAAACCTTGCGGCGGGAGAATGGGGTCATGTGAGTGGGAAATGCGCCGGGAAAATTGTGTTCCTGTTGCCGAAACGGCCGTCTGATGACCGCCAAGACCGACGAGGACAAATTCGCATGTTAATGTTTCGGGCTTCTAACTGTCCGTGCGTATGGAAAAAACTCGGAACAGACTCTAATCGAACCATCGGGATCCTCCTCGGGATGAGAATGTCTTGCACCAGATCTCTTCGACAGAGGATCCCGATGCTCCTTTGCATCCCGGTATTTTGTCATATCGACAATTCATTCTATGTGGGCAATAAAAAACTGGAGATAAGCTAGCTCCCACTCAGATGGGGGAAATGCTCTACCCCCGTCAAAGATCCGGGACCGTGAGCATCCAGCGTTGACAGGAAACAACGAAGCAAAAACGAAGCAACAAGTACTTCCCGTTCACAGGGCCATCTTTATTTTCCCGCTGCTCACGAAAGATATGGCACTATCGACGGGAGTTCGGATTTTGGGAATCGCCGTCTTATTGGCTTTTATTTTGACACTCTGGCTGGCACCCGAAACTCGGAACCAACATCGGGACGGATGGATTGGACACGATACTGCAGAACGCGACTTACCAGCGATTTTTGAGAAGAAATCTATTCTACCCAGGGCGTGTCAGACATGCGAACGGTTGTCCTTATGCCAGGGAGGGTGCCCTCGTAACCGGGCAGAGCAGCGATGGACCGAGGCCGAGACGGGGGGATGTCGATTATTTTTGTGTGAGCTATCAACAGGTGTATCGTTATGGGTATGAGCGAATGACGAAACTGGCACAAACCCTTAGGGTCCGGCGTTTGAGCGAGTATGAAAAAAGTGGGGGCCAGTTACCCGATCGAAACGAATTGTGCATCTGTGGGAGTGGCAAAGAGTTTAAAGAATGCTGCGGGCTTCTGGAGACGCTTGACACGATATAACTCGAGTTTCCCAGGAAGAGAATGGAAAGAGGGATACTGATGCATCTAAAAGGTTCTGGGCGGTTGGTGACATTGCGAGGGCACCATTCATTACGGCCACACTTCAGCATAACAGATGTCGGGTGGCGAGATAGTAATTGACGGTTGTGGATTGCCGCAGTTCCGAGTCACTCCCACCAAGATCCTGCTTTGTGGGGCTGCCCCAATCGCACTTTCCTGCAAAAATGGCTGCTCGCCTCTGACGGGCCATTCCTCTTTCGTTACCCTCCCCACCAAGACGTTGCCAGAGTGTGACGATTGACCGAAACGGGGGGATTGATGTGCTGAAACGATTCAGTTCGCATGACACCACCTATGCCTTAAATGCCCATCTGGTCACGTCGAAGGAATTGTTTGACAAACACGCCGTGGTCGCTGCGGGACCCGTAGTCGGCCAGCGAATTGAAGACTTGACGGAACTGTGATGCGGTCTGACGACGTTATCAACGCAACGCATGCCTCATGGCCGAGGCGGAATCCCTTGGAATCACCTTGGTGTAACTTTTCACGTATTCCCGCAACTTAACCCTCATCAAATATCCGGGCACCTCCATGGACACTACTACGCAAAATTAGAGCCCTTCAAGCAAGCCCTTATCAACTGTTCAGCGGCGACCGTCGGTCATCATCAATCCATACGAAGTAGCCTCTTGACGCTTAACTTTCAGGTATTTAACTATTTAAATCGGGTTCCTAAATCAATTGAAATCCGAAAGGTGCGAAAGGTATACAATTGACCGAAATGCAAATCGAGACGTTCGTGGCCGGATTTCACTAGCAAATGCCCCACACCTCCGCGATCGGATTGTGCGCACTGCGTCAATAGGATTACATACAGAGCCTTTTCCGCTGTACGGAAAATTCCGGTTGTGGATAACTTTTATTTGGCATTATTCTCCACAGAAGGGGCGTCGGGATCATCCTGGTCGGTCTGCGGGGGTGTG
>JAMCTO010000020.1 GCA_023381095.1 Bacillota bacterium | reverse complement strand
ATACTGTGGTCGCCAAAATCCGCCATGGATTAAGACCAGTATGGGAACAGAACGGTTTTCTTTCGGCATTCTAAGATCGCCAAATTGCCATTGATCTGGCCCGTATTTGTGTCGTGACCCATGCATACTGGTTCCATCTCCTGTGAATCGATGCAATCATCATAACGCGAATGGGTGGAGTTGACCACCAACATCACAAGTCGTCATAGCTCGTATACCGTCTAAGCCTTGGGGTGGTATCATGGGCATGTAGCTGTCCGGTTTGGTGGTTTGTATGGAAGTGGCATAAAGTGAATACGTAAAATGTGAGGGGGATTTTTGAAATGCTTGTACCGTTGACGCCGATTGATTTCAAACGGCGGGCCCGTAAACTCTATCCTCGGAAAATTGCAATAATTGACGGGGCCTTAAGTTGGACTTATGAGGAATTTGATCGTCGCACTTGGCAACTTTCCAACGGTTTGCAGAATTTGGGCTTCCACTCCGGGGACCATATTGCTGTCATGCTTCCCAATATCCACGAAATGATTGAGTGCTTCTACGGCATTGGTCAAATAGGTGCCGTTATGGTACCGCTTAACGTGAGGCTTGCGGAAGACGAAGTGCATTACATTTTAGAGCATAGCGACGCCACCGCCCTTATCGTGGACAGTGAGTATGGCAACATGATTCACAGTCTTAGGTCGCGACTGTCAAAAATTCGTACCGTTATCCAAGTCGCCTCGGGATTTTCATCAGAACTTCAGTCGTTGGACTATGAAAAGCTACTTCGGGAGTCGTCTGACGTTGCATTCGAACCGGCAATCGATGAAAACCAACCCATTACCATCAACTACACCAGTGGCACCACTTCTCGTCCTAAGGGCGTGATATTGACTCATCGCAACAATTATGTGAACGCAGCCGACTTTCTCTTTCATCTTAAAGTGGCCCATGAGGATGTTTATCTGCACACCTTGCCCATGTTTCACGCCAATGGTTGGGGAGGAGTTTGGGCACTGACTGCAGTAGGCGCCACCCAGGTATGCTTGCGTAAGATGGAGCCGGTGACGACGCTTGGCCTTTTTGTTGAGCACAAGGTGACCCTCGCCTGTGGGGCGCCTACGGTTCTCAACATGCTGATTAATGCGCCGGGAGCGGACCAGGTGGTAATGGACTGGCATCCCCGTATGGCTACTGCGGGATCTCCTCCGCCTGCGGCGGTTATTGACAAGGTGCAGCAATTATTTGGAATGGACGTTATTCATGTATATGGCTTAACCGAAGTCTCCCCTTTTATTACCTACTGTGAATGGCGGTCTGAGTTCGGGTTGCTGCCTCCTGACCAACAAGCACGAATTAAGGCGCGACAGGGAGTAGAAATGCTCTTTAACGGGGAGACCAAAGTGGTCAAACAGGACGGGCCCGAAGTGGAGTGGAATGGTACCGACATCGGGGAGATCGTTACACGGGGCAACGTGGTAATGGAAGGATATTACAAACAACCCGAAGAAACCGCTAAAGCCATTAGGAACGGCTGGTTTTATAGCGGGGATTTGGCCGTGGTTCACCCTGATGGATACATCGAAATCGTCGACCGCTCCAAAGATGTCATTATTTCCGGTGGAGAAAATGTGTCTTCGGTTGAGGTAGAAGGCATGTTATACCAGCATCCGGACATTCTTGAAGTAGGGGTGGTTGCGATTCCTGACCAAAAGTGGGGGGAAGTGCCCAAAGCATTTGTGGTGCTGAAACCTGGGAAAGCATTGGATGAAGCGACGTTGCGGCAGTGGTGTCGGGAGCGGATGACCCATTTTAAAGTGCCAAAAGCTTTTGAATTTGTTGACGCCCTGCCGCGAACTGCAACTGGCAAACTGCAGAAATATGTACTAAGGGATAAAGAATGGAAAGACCGTCCTAAGTTCGTAAACTAATGTGGGTGATTAAAGTTGTCGCCACTGCTCACACTAAACCCTAAGGGAGGTGTGGGCAATGCGGCATCGTGTCCTGTGGGCAGGGTTGGCAATGGTGACTTTGGGCCTTGGTGCGGCAACGGTATGGTCAATGCCCAAGATGGTCAATGCCTCCAATCCAAATGTCTCTGCGGCTGGCGGTGGCATTCCCGTGTGGCCATGGTCTCCATCGGGCATTGCCTGGTCGCCTCCGCAGTTTGGTACCGTGCCTTATGGCGTGACCGTAATCAAAGATAGCAATTTGCCGGCAGGTCAGGTGGCCGTTGTCACACCGGGCGAACCTGGCATCATATACCAAGTAGGATCCGTCAAGTCGTTGATTAGCCCTCCGGTGCAGGCCACCGTAGCGGAGGGCACGGCTGCAGTTCACGTGTTAACGGTAGAGGGGCACAAGTATCAATATGACAAGGTGAGCACGATGCTGACGACCGCCTATAACGGTACTTTTGGCATGAATGGTGCATGGGGTGCGGTGGCTGCCTGGGACGGCAAGCCACTGCACGATGGCAATGTTGCAGTGGATCCCAACGTAATTCCATTTGGGACCTATCTTTATATCGACGGATATGGTCCAGCGCGCGCCGTAGATAGTGGGTCCGCGATTTTCGGCGACCATATTGATTTGTTCTTTCAGGAATCTGATTTAAAGGTGGCTGAATATGGCATTCAATGGCATAAGGTCTATTTTCTCACTCAAAAACCGTCTAACTACCCGGGATAGTTCCATCTAAGACGCGAATAGGCTATGATGGTGCCAATATTCGGTAATGGAGGAGACCTATGGGACTGTTGTCGGGAACGCGAGCGGTTGTCACCGGAATTGCCAATAAGCGCAGTATGGCGTGGGGGATCGCTAAAGCTTTTGACCGAGAAGGCGCGGAGTTGGTTTTAACATATCAAAATGCGCGTCTCAAAGATAATTTAGACAAGCTATTACCTGAACTGTCGCAAGAACCTCTGGTTCTTTCATTGGATGTTGCTGAAGAGGGCAGTGTGGACCAATTTATCGCTTCTCTCAGTGCAGCGTATCCCAGTGGTATCCATACGCTGGTGCATTCAATGGCTTTTGCCAACCGTGAGGATTTGGAGGGGAGGTTTGTAGACACCACTCGAGATGGCTATATGACGGCGCAAAATGTGAGTGCCTACTCATTGACGGCGCTTACCCGGGGCGTTCTGCCGCTAATGGAGAAAGCTGGTTCAGGTAGTATAATGACACTAACTTACCAGGGCTCGGTACGGGTTATGCCCAATTATAATGTGATGGGAGTCGCCAAAGCGGCCTTGGAGTCCTCAGTGCGTTATTTAGCATATGATCTGGGAAGGCAGCACATTCGCGTTAATGCCATTTCCGCCGGTCCGGTCAAGACTCTGGCTGCTTCTGGAGTTCGAGGAATTTCTGCAGCACTGCATGACGTTGCAGACAAATCTCCCATTGGGGAAAATATTACCACGGAAGATGTAGGCAATGCGGCAGTTTTTCTGGCTTCCGAGTGGGCCAAAAGAATTACCGGGCACATACTTTACGTGGACAGTGGACTACATATGATGGGATTTCTAGGAGGTTAGGACTTATGCGTCGAATTGGAGTCATTGGTGCGGGTACAATGGGCAGTGGCATTGCCTATCTGGCGGCCCTGCAAGGATTCGAAGTGGTGCAGTATGACGCGATGTCGCAAGCGGTAGTGAAGGCACACCAAACCGCAGCGAGTCGGTTGCAAAAATCCGTGGCTTCCGGAAAGATCAGTACGGATCAAGCTGACGCAGTATTGAAGCGGTTAGTACAGGCTAATGGCTGGGATCAGTTTTCAAATGTAGAGGCGGTAATTGAAGCTGTAGTTGAGGTGATTGACGTCAAAGAAGAAGTATTTAGACAGCTTGATGAGGTGCTTCCGGAGTCTGCGCTTTTAGCCACTAATACCTCTTCACTTTCTATTACCGAAATTGCCAAGGCTACCCGGCGTCCACAACAGGTATTAGGCATGCACTTTTTTAATCCGGCACCAGTAATGAAATTGGTGGAAATTGTGCGTGGAGAGGAAACTTCTGACGCGGCTATTGGACAAGCCCAAGAGTTGGCCCAAGCGTTGGGGAAAGAAACCATCGTGGTGCAAAAAGATACGCCGGGGTTCGTAGTGAACCGTGTCCTGATGCCGCTCTTTATCGAGGCGATGCGGATGTTGGAAGAAGGTGTGGCGTCTGCGGAAGATATTGACAAAGGCGTTAGATTAGGTTTGAACCATCCTATGGGGCCTTTGACATTAGCAGACTTTACCGGATTGGATATTGATTTAAATGTTATGGATTATATGTTCGACGAGTTTCACGATGATAGGTTTGCGGCTCCCCTAGTGTTACGTCGTTTGGTGCGTGCGGGACATCTCGGCAAGAAGACTGGTCGAGGTTTTTACCGTTATTAGCGGACGCAAAACCGACCCTTGATTTCTATTACGTGCCTTGCTATAATGGCAAGGCAGATTGCGGAAGTAGCTCAGCGGTAGAGCATCGCCTTGCCAAGGCGAGGGTCGCGGGTTCAAGTCCCGTCTTCCGCTCCATTTTTTTCAATTTGTGGCGACGTAGCCAAGTGGTAAGGCAGGGGTCTGCAAAACCCCTATGCCCCGGTTCGAATCCGGGCGTCGCCTCCACTAAGATATTAATATGGGTGGTTAGCTCAGTTGGTTAGAGCGCTCGCTTGACATGCGAGAGGTTCAGAGGTTCGAGTCCTCTACCGCCCACCAAAATTTTGAATCCCGCAGGCAATTGCGGATTTTTTGTATTTATCGCCTCATTGGCCACGTACTCAGCTTCAACCCAAAGGATTCCGCTTAAGAGACTAACCGAATGGATGAATTAAAACCGATTTATGCTTTTGGTGAGGAACAAGTCTCGCAAAGTTTTGAGGCTTATAAAGCAGGAACTCCGGCAGTGGGTGATAGACAGCAAATGACCTTGGGAGGGAGATGCCGGATCATAGGCAGCCTCCCTCTCAAACTTTTCATGGACTGTCCGAATAGCTTTTGAGCGAATGCATATACTATGGTGTGGATGAAATTACCAACAAAGGTGGTGGTTATCATGCCAGAGTGGTGCATCGTAGCCAATTTGGAGTCAGTGCCGCAACTGGGAGAAACCTTAGCACGGGAAGTTTCAGGTCAATGGCAAGAAACGATCGTCGGCTCCCAAGTCGAATATCAGTTGTGGCAAGATGGGGCCCGGGATCAATCACTGGATTCTTTGTCCACCGCTATTACCGGATATCTCCTCAACACCGCATCCGATTGGATTCGCACCATTTTGTTGCGACGCTATCGGTATTTTGCCGCTGATGAAGTCCATTCTATTGTATACGCCGCGACGCAATTACTTTTTGCCGATTCGGCGCATAATCAAGGGCGCTTTCATCTAATGAAGAATATTTTGGCGCAATTTTTAGCAACCAATGACACCGTGGTGTTGGAAGGAGTCAAACGTTTCCTGATTCCGGAGATCTCCCACGAATTTGAAGAGGAAGTAGACCGGGCTATTGATCAATGGCTAATGGAGAAAGAATATCGGGAATTTGTGCGGTTGCTTAGGCACTTTGTTAATCTGAATGAACCTAAAATGAATATCATTCATGTATATTGGCAACGGCATCAATTTTTCTTGGAAGATACGTTGGGCCAGCCGGTGGGTAAAGATATTCTAGCCGAATTAGCGTCGGGTCTGCCTGACGAAGAGGATTCTCCCGAGGATCTTCTGGTCAGCGCATTGATTACCATTGCTCCAAGGCAAATTGTACTGCACTTAAACAAGCCTGCCGACCATGTACTGCAAACGATTGATGGAGTGTTTGAGGATCGTGTGGTTCGATGCCCAGGATGCCGGAGATGCGGACGTCGGGATTTGACACAAAGTGTGACCAAGAGATAAAATAAATTGGCTAAGTAATCATATAGAGGTACTCGATGAGAAGGCCAGGTATCTCACATTCCTGCAGAGAGGGTCGGGTAAGCTGAAATCGGCCTAGGTTACGTGGGGACCAACCACCTTGGAGAATCTGCCGAGCCGGAAATTCCGGGAAAGGCAGCGGCTAATGCCCGATATCGCTCGATAAGATGGGTCTTGCGACCAATGGCGGTGGAACCGCGGATGATTTTTTCCGTCCCCAGTATGGGGCTTTTTTTTATTTGCGATGTGGAGGTCTGACAATGGAGCCGGAAATTCAATTAGAGATTGAAGGAGAAGTACATCAACTACCATCAGGGGTGCGGCCGTTCGATTTACCGGAAAGAGATCCCGAAGCCTTGGCCGCTTGGTTGGATGGACAGGTTCTGGATTTAAAGAAGCCGCTACTAAAAGGGGGCACGTTGCAGTGGCTGACCTTTGATGACTCCGGTGGCCGTCAGGTGTTTCGCCACTCGAGCGCCCATTTGTTGGCCCAGGCGGTGAAGCGATTGTGGCCAAATGCCAAATTAGGCACCGGCCCGGCACTGGAAGATGGATTTTACTATGATATTTGGCTCCCTGTGCCCCTTACCGAGCCCGACTTGGCACGTATTGAGGCCGAAATGCGACGGATTGTCAGTGAGAACTTGCCGATTGAACGATTGGAATTATCGCGTGAAGAAGCAGTGCGTATTTTTTCCGAGCGAGCCGAGGAATTCAAATTACAGATCGTCGAGCGGATTACCGATGACACGACCATTTCCGCCTACCGTCAAGGAGAATTTGTAGACCTCTGTACCGGTCCTCACCTTCCCCAAACTGGGTACATCGGAGCGGTGAAGCTGACTAATGTTTCGGGAGCCTATTGGCGTGGTGAAGAACAAAATCCGATGATGACACGTATCTACGGAACATCTTTTCCCACCCAGGAGGCGTTGGAAGAGCATCTGGCACGATTGGAGGAGGCAAAACTTCGGGATCACCGCAAATTAGGACCTCAACTCGATTTGTTTAGTTTTAAAGAGGAGGCGCCAGGATTTACCTTTTGGCACCCCAAAGGGTATCAGTTATATCGCACGCTCGAGGAGTTTTCGCGGCGGCTGCAAGAAGAACGAGGTTATCAAGAGGTGTCGACACCATGGATTTATCGTGCCGCATTATGGCAGCGATCAGGACACTGGGATCATTATCGTGACAACATGTTCTTAATAGAACGCGACGATGAAGTGTTGGGGGCAAAGCCCATGAATTGTCCGGGACACGCGTTGCTTTTTAAAGGGAATATCCGGTCCTACCGTGATTTGCCAATCCGGTTAGCCGAATACGGCCCACTGTCGCGGTTCGAACGGTCGGGAACTTTGCACGGATTGTTGCGCGTACGGGGATTCCATCAAGATGACGCCCACTTATTTGTGCGCGAAGATCAAATCCATCAAGAAATGTTTGGTGTCTTGGATTTAATGGATGTCGTATACCGAGCATTCGGATTGCCGTATGAGGTTGTGTTTTCTACACGACCGGATGACTACATGGGAGACCTGGCATTATGGAACCAAGCGGAGCAGGAATTGGAACGGGTGTTGAGAGACCGGGGGTTAAAATACCAAATTAATCCCAAAGACGGCGCCTTTTATGGGCCTAAACTTGATATTTCCGCTATTGACTCTCTTGGACGGCGTTGGCAATTGGCTACCATCCAATTGGATTTTCAACTGCCAGAGAAATTGGATCTCCACTACGTGGACGATGAGGGGCATTGGCGGCGACCGGTAATGATTCATCGTGCCATCTTAGGTTCAGTGGAACGTTTCATTGGCATATTAGTCGAGCATTATGCTGGGGCGTTCCCGTTGTGGCTAGCACCGATACAGGCCCGCGTGATTCCGATTACGGAACAACAGGTGACGTATGCGGAAGAAATTCGTCGCAAATTGCACCGCCATGGCATTCGTGCTGATGTTGATGCCAGAAATCAAAAAATGGGGTACAAGATTCGTGAAGCCCAGATGGAAAAGGTTCCCCGCATGCTCATCGTGGGTGGCCGGGACCAAGAAAACCATACGGTGTCGTTAAGAACCCGGGAACAAGGGGATCTAGGGGCCAAGCCTTGGCCAGACTATTTGTACCAACTGATTGAAGAGGCAGAGATGCCGCTATCCTAGAAGTGGGAAACAACGGTTGACGTTGGTGAACGAGATTGGGTACAATAACATCATAACCACCGAACAAAGCAGAAGCACTTGCTTCTCACCCCCAGGCGCGGCCGAAAGGGTAAGTCGATATTGGCAGTAGCTCTGTATCTGGACGGGGAAACGCCCGTCCTTTTGTTTGGAATTGAAGGAGGGATGGCAATCAACAAAGATCTTCGGATCAACGATGAGATCCGCGCTCGTGAAGTCCGGTTGGTTGGGGATGACGGCGAGCAATTGGGCATTGTGTCATTGCGGGATGCTTTGGCCATGGCTCAAGAACGCCGTGTGGACTTGGTTGAAGTTTCGCCGACGGCGAGACCCCCAGTTTGCCGCTTGATGGACTATGGAAAATTTAAGTATGAGCAGGCCAAACGGGATCGGGAATCGCGAAAGAAACAGAAAGTGGTAAGTGTCAAAGAGCTAAAAATGCGACCGACAATTGAGGACCACGATTTCGAAGTGAAAGTGCGTAGTGCGCAGCGCTTTTTAAGCGAAGGCGACAAAGTGAAATGCACCATGATTTTCCGCGGTCGAGAAATTGTTCATGCCAGCTTAGGGCAAGAAACCTTAAAAAAGTTGGCTGAGAGGGTAGTGGATGTTGCGGTTGTGGAGCGCCCCCCTCGCGTGGAAGGTCGAGCAATGATCATGATTTTAGCACCACAAAAAGGGCA
>JAMCTO010000019.1 GCA_023381095.1 Bacillota bacterium | reverse complement strand
TAACCCTTTGCGAGTAAAGCTGACGTCAGCCGGTTCCTCGCAAGAATCCCCTCCCGTCAGGGAGGAGAGTGTCAATCCCTCAATTATTATCCGCTGTCATCCGCGACTCTAGCGGATCATCCCGCGATTCACCGGATATTTTTGTTCCCTCATTCTTTTGTCCGAAATGCCGAGAAATTGCGACAGTGGCTGCAGAGACAAGGCATTCTCAACACCTGTTTCCCCGTCTCGACTGGATTGCTTGAGAAACCTAAACCGCAATTCGTTCACGCCTTGGTCGATTGCCCCAAGAACGCCCGAGTGTGATCAATAGAAGACAAGGACTTTCTGCTCAACACCAAAAAGCCGGAAACCGGGTACGGGACACACGGTTTCCGGATCGTTTAGCATGGCACATCTTAGAGCCGATACCGAGACACTTTACGTCTAGACGTAACAATTATCTATTCCATCGGAATATTGGTATCCGGTCCCACAAAGGGCGCTCGCATGCGATCCTTGTGGTCCGCCATGGTCTTGACAGCCACGTCATAGCCCGCGTCCGCGTGACGGATCACACCAATGCCGGGATCATTAAAGAACACACGAGATAAGCGTCCTCGACTGTCTTCACTGCCGTCGGCTACCACCACTGCCCCCGCATGCAAGGCATATCCGATTCCCGTCCCTCCACCATGATGAAAGGAAACCCAGTGAGCGCCTGATGCTGTATTCAGTAACGCATTGAGAATGGGCCAATCGGCAATGGCATCCGAACCGTCTCGCATCGCTTCGGTTTCGCGATAAGGAGAAGCGACCGAACCGGTATCGTGATGATCTCGGCCAAATACGACGGGTGCCGACAACACACCCTGAGCGACCCATTCGTTAACCTTTACGGCAAATCGATCCCGCTCACCGAGCCCCATATAGGCAATTCGAGCCGGGAGACCCTGAAAGTGGATATACTTTTGGGCAAGTGTGAACCATCGGGTCAGTAAAGGATTATCCCCAAACATCTCTAATGCTAAGGCATCCAGCTTGAAAATCTCTTCGGGTTTACCGGACAACACCGCCCACCGGAAGGGTCCCTTGCCCGCATTAAACAAGTCCCGAATATATGCCGGAACATATCCAGAGATCTCGAAAGCATCCGTCACTCCTTGATCAAAGGCCTCTCGGCGGATGTTGTTGCCATAGTCGAAGGCCCGGGCTCCTTGCTGTTGCAAAACCAGCATATGCCGCACATGCTGGGCGATGGAATGTCTCGCCATGTGAAGATAGGTGGTTGGGTCCTGGTGTCGCAATACCCGGGCCTGATCGACATTTTGTTCGTCCGGGATATATCCGATCAAAGGATCGTGCGCGGCGGTTTGATCGGACAGCACATCCGGAACAATATGGCGTTGAATCAAGTACTGCAATAATTCATTGGCATGGCAGTGAACGCCCAAAGATATGGATTTCTTTTCTCTCTTGGCTGCCAAAGCGTCATTGACCGCGCGCTCAATACTTTCATAGGCCACGTCCAAATAACCGGAATCGAGTCTCTTTTGAATTCTTTGATCATCAATTTCCGCAATCAAAGCGACACCATCCAACATTTTGGCGGCCAAAGGCTGGGCCGCTCCCATCCCTCCGAGTCCGGCCGAGACATAAAGCTTGCCCCGCAAGGTTCCGTCGAAATGTTTGGCCGCCAAGGCCGCCAGGGTCTCAAAGGTGCCTTGAATAACCCCTTGACTGCCGATATAAATCCAAGACCCCGCTGTCATTTGCCCGAACATAGTCAACCCTTTTTTCTCCAGGCGATCAAACTCTTCCAATGTCGCCCACTTTCCCACAAGGTTGGCATTGGCAATCAAGACCCGAGGTGCTTGACTCTGCGTTTTGAAAATCCCCACCGGTTTTCCCGATTGAATCAACAACGTTTCGTCATTTTCCAGACTCATGAGACTGTCCACAATTTTGTCATAGGCCGGCCAAGAGCGAGCCGCCCGTCCTCGTCCCCCATAAACGATGCGCTCTCGAGGATTTTCACCGACTCGAGCGTCCAGATTATTCATTAACATCCTTAGGGCTGCTTCTTGACCCCATCCCTTGCAATGCAAGGTTGGACCGCTGGGAGCTTGAATTCCTTCATGCTTGCTGAAATCCACCATGATCTGACCTCCTCATATTGATTCATTGGTGAGCGACAGAGCGACAAGCCATTACATCCATTGTTCCCGGAGTTGTTGAATGTTTTGGAAGAGCGCTGCCGTATCTTGTGTCTGCAGTTCTCCTCCCTTAACAATCACTCGCCCTGCCACCACCACATTTTGAACAGCGGCAGGACTCATGGAATAAACGATATTGGCCAACAAGGTTTCTTGTGACCACGGCAGCAAGGAAAGATGGGTCAAATCGATTCCGACAAAATCGGCCAGCCTATTTTCCTCTAATGTTCCGGCATCCAGGCGCAACATCCTGGCCCCCTGTTCCGTTCCCATTTTCCACACGTCTTGATGAGTCAATACCGTGGCATCCAAGCTGTCAACTTTTTGGACTAAGGCGGCCATGCGCATCTCCTCATACACACTGGCACGGTTATTACTGCATCCGCCGTCACTGCCCAATGCCACCTCTACCCCCGCCGTCCTTAACATCCTCAGGGGGGTCACTCCATCTGCCAAAAACATGTTGCTAGACGGGCAATAAGCCAGATTAGCCGACGCTTGTCCCAATAGAGCGGCATCTTGGGCAGTGGCCCAGGTAAGATGCACAGCAATCAGCGACGAGTCAAGCGCCTCCAGTTGCGCCAAATGTTCTACAGGACTCAGTCCATTTTTTGCCCGCTGTTCCTCGATTTCGAATCGTTCTTCCGCGATATGCATGTGATAAGGTGTGTTAAGATCGCGGGCCAATGTCACGGCGGCTTCAATCATGGCGTCGGATGCTCCGTGGACACTGTGTGGTGCCGGGTGAATGCTCACCATGGGGTTGTTCCGATAACGAGCGGCCAGGGTCTCTGTTCGAGCCACTGCCTCTTCAGGCGTTTCCCGATAACTCTCGGGAGCCCCCTCCCAGTCATAAAAAGTTCGGGCGAGTACCAAACGAATCCCCACCTCTTGCGCCGCCTGAATTATTGCTAAGTCGTTATCGATGCCGTGATCATGTAAATAGAAAAAATCGACGACTGTGGTGATGCCCTGCAAAACCATTTCACTGAAGGCCAGCTTGGCTCCTAAATACAACGCCTGGGTGTGCAAATGAGGCGTCACTCGATATAATGCTTGCTCTCGCCACACCAAAAAGGGTTGATCAACCCCAAGCCCGCGCAACAAGTGTTGAAAAGAATGGCTGTGTGTATTCACGGTACCGGGAACCAAGGCCATGTTCGGCCACTTTTCTGTGACTATCCCCGGATATTGCGCCATCACCGTCTCAGTCGGACCCACAGCGACAATACGTCCCGTGTCGTCGCCAATCACCAGTGTATAGTTTTGAACAAATTCATTGTTGATCCTCATCCACGTCGGCTGATAGGCCTTTAACATGTTCTCACTTCCTGTCGAACACTTAGACGCTCTCATTTTGGTCCCACCGGCCCAATACCGTTATCAACACCCTAAGGGCCGTGGCCATATCGACCAAATCACAACCTTCATCCGCACAATGGCTTTTGCCGTTGCTACGGATAAACAACATGCCGGCCGGTACTCTTTTAGCCAGATGCACCGCATCATGACCGGCCCAACTCACCAAATCCGGGTGCCGTTCGTGGTGGCTTTCAATGCCTTGATGCAATAAATTTTGCATATGTGAATCCATGACCACGGGGTCTTGCGAGAGAATCGCTGTTCGACTCACCTTAAGACCCGTTTCGTGAATCTGGGCCTGAACCTGATCCCAGAATGTCTGGGCCACGGAATGTAAAAGAGATGAACGAGGCGAGCGCCATTCCACAATAAACTCGACTTGAGAAGGAACAATGTTCACCGAATTTGGAAACACATTCACATAACCAACCGTACCTCGCACCTCATCCGAATATTGAGCCCGTAATCTTTGAAAGAGATCCATAGTTCTCACAAAAGTTTGAAGTGCATCCCGCCGTTTCTCCCAAGTCGTAGTCCCGGCATGGTTTTGCTCACCGATAATCGTGATGGCGTGTCGCACAATGCCGGTAATTGTTGTGACCACAGCCAGTGGCGCATCCATTTCCTTGAGCCGGTCCCCTTGTTCGATATGCGGTTCGATAAATCCCCGAATCCGCGAAATACTCACATCTCGATAATTTCCCGAGGGAGCATTGGCCAGCTTAAGAGCATCTCTCAACAACAGTCCCTGATCATCGCGAATGTCTTCAATATCCTCAAAAGCCAACATACCGGCAAGCAATCGGCTTCCCAACGTGGAAAGACGAAACGAATTCGGTTCCTCACCGCTAAGAACGAGTACGCCTAAGGTATGGCGGGGGTGATAATTCCTTTCACGTAATGTCTGGATGCTTTCGAGCCCCAATATCACTCCTAGCGCCCCATCGTACGCGCCCCCGCGAGTCACGGTATCCAGATGTGAGCCTACAGCCAAAATGTCCGGATACTGGCCGGGATATAAAGCCCAGATGTTTCCGGCCACATCAGTCGAAGTTTCAAAATGTGCCCTACGAGCTTCTTCTAGGAACCATTCCCGTGCCTCTCGTTCGCCCGCACTGCCGAAGGGGCGGGTGATTCCGGCGACAGGATCCCTCCCAATCTTTGCGAGTGCTTCCACACGCTCGTGTAATCGTGAAAATTCCAAGATTCGGTCCATTGCTGTCACTCCTTCGGCTTGGTGGAACGCCTGGTCCAATATACCTCCAAACGCTGGTCCCTGGCTTCCAATTGTTCCAGCCTGATTTCGACCTCAGGAAGACGCCGGGCGACTTGTCGGACGAGATAATTCATCACAAACATGGGAGCTGCATAAGAGTCAAACAGTGAAGCGTTGGCCACAGGAACGACCAAAACAGGATCGGCAAAAGCCATAACCGGGGACATAAAGCGGTCTGTCAAGGCCGCCACGCGGATTCCGTTTTGCGCTGCATCTTCCATCCATTCAAGCAGATGCCGGGAGTAGCGTGAGAATACCCAGCCCACAATAACGGTATTCTCCATATTCGACGGCGCCAGGGTATCCCACAAAACCGAACCCGGCACCGCCAGTTCCACACCGTCCC
>JAMCTO010000018.1 GCA_023381095.1 Bacillota bacterium | reverse complement strand
TTTCAAGGGTTGAGCAGATCTGACGCATCTTCCAGCGTGCAAACTCCTTCCAAAGCGGATTGAAGCCGCATCGCATTGCGCCCGGTCAATCCATACGCTTCCCATTCCACTCCCAGCCGCTTGCCTTGACATCCGTGGTCCAAAAGGATGCTTCGCAGTTCCAGAGCTGGCGAGGCATTGGGTCCGTCAACCCACGTCCGAATATCGTCAATCACTGAAGTAAACCGGGCTTGCAAATAATCGGGAGCCCTCGTCAGAAGAGTCATCTGCCCATCAGCCCCTAGATAGAGGCATTGAAAGAACACATAGCCAAAGGTGTCGTATCCTGTGAGATAGTACATGCTTTCCTGACGGAACATTAAGAGCCCGTCGAGATTTAAGCGCCGCATCTCAGCAATTGCCCGCGCCTGTCGAGCAGCAAACTCCGTTCGGGTAAAATGAATATTGATGCCGTTGCCTTCGGCCAAGGCACTGGCGGTATGATTCTTATCGCCCTGTGTCATTGTATTGCCCCCCCTTAAATAGATAACACCTCAAATTGGCTGCTGCAACAACGGAGTCAGCTATTCTTCGTGCCACAACACACAAAATCTTCCGCCATTGTCTTCTACATTGTTAAATTCCTGACATATAGAATCATGTCTCTCCCGCCCCCGTATGTTCTGCGGCCTGAAACCAGCTTGCGGCGTCAGTGCCCAACTGCTCAGTTAAAAAGGATGCCGATGAAAGACGCTCTCCCTCAACAATATGAAGGTGGACGAAGACGAGCTCTCAGAAACGGTCACTACTGCATTAGTTCTATCCATAAGCGTATCACCCTTCCTATCATTTAGCCTGGCCTCAATGCTTGCAATTCACTTCCCACACGGGCCACTGCCGACATTTTCGGGAGCATCCGGACCGTGAACAAACATCAAACCAGATCGATTTTTTGGTTCAACAATGTAGCCGCAATCCTAGTACCGAATGAAACGAAACTTCCAGACCAAATTCCATTTTTTGCATACTGTCGCAGATACCCTCGTCTGAAGCCCATCAGGGTCTGATCCTCAACGCTGTCAAAACCACTCATGTCACACTAAATTCGTTCTGGATCTGGGGCTTTCAATTCTTTAGGCTATTTGCGGTTGAAAGAGCAATAAACGGATCAGGCGGAGTTTGGTCCGATTTGTGCAATATCGCGTGGAATCCGTTTTCAATCACTGGTGCCGTATTGTGCAAGGCGAATTCCGATTCTGCAAGCGCATTGGAACAAGACGTGTGCAAATCAACGCTCTATCATTAGTACAAATTGTGTAGTATTATAGTACAAATTATGTACTATAAGGAGTGGCCTTATGATTGACAGCGTATTCCCGCGAGGACGTGTGGTGCCCTCCGACGATGTCCTAGAACGTCACGGTTTTGTCCGTGAACTGACAGAACGTTTGATCCAGGGAGACAGTGTCATGTTAGCGGGTCCTCGCCGCACCGGGAAAACCTGTGTGGCCACTGAAACTTTACGTCGCGTGCGAGAACGTGGATATTATACACTCGACCTGGATCTGTTCCACACGGCGTCGTTACAAGATTTCGGACTCCGACTATTCGAAAAGACTGTGCAATTACGCACAGGAATTTTTCATTCCACTACACAAAATTTTAAAGAGTTCACCAAAATACTCGGGAGTCCTGACATTTTTGTTAAAATTCAAGATCTAGAATTACACGCTAAATTAAATCCCATCAATCCGTCTCCCCTCGAACTGATTGATATTGCCTTAACCACAATGGAGCGCATTGCCCAAAAAGATCAACGCCGTCTTATCGTCCTGATTGATGAATTTCAAGAAGTTGACCGCTTAGGCGGTACTGCCCTGCTTAAACAACTCCGATCGATCATGCAGTACCAACAAGGCGTGTCCTATTTATTTCTCGGTAGCGAACCATCCTTAATGCAAACACTATTTGCTGATCGGCGCCAAGCTTTTTACCGGTTTGCCACTTTATTGCATTTACCGGACATTGATCAGGAAGAATGGCGAGAATATGCCCAACAAAAATTTGCCCAAGCATCCTTGAGCATTCAGCCCGCGGCGTTCCATTCCATGATCGAACACACGGGAGGTCACCCATTTTGCGTTATGGCAGTGTTATCCGAAGCCTATGTTTGGGCAAAGCTGACGGGAGTACATATGATCGATCTAACGCTTATGCACCAAAGTCTTGTACGCACCTACGAAGAATTGGAAGGAATTTATGATGAACTGTGGAAACGGATTCTCACGATTCCCAAAGCGGGGCAGATTCTCGAATACCTGGTTCAACAAAGACCGCCCTATCAAGTAGGGGAAAGTACGCAAGTCCAACGGGCCTTAACAGCTTTAATCAACACATCCATCCTCCGTAAAGAACGACGAGGTCGTTATACCTTCGTCGAACCCATGTTTAAAAATTGGATTCTCCGACGGATATCCTCGCCGCCCCTGTAACCACGGCTACGTTTACGTCTCAAGGCAATCTTTATCCGTAAGGGGGGATACTCTTCCAAACATGGCACAAACGGCGAAAATAGCCACACCCATGACTTTAAGGCTATTGGCCTTTCCACCCACTGTGGACGGAAGCACACGCATTTCCCAAAAGAACACTAACCACCCCGTAAACCTAGGTATCTGCAACTGCCCATAGGCATCGGCCAGCCCCCAGCGATAAATTATAAAGGTGGGACTTGGCCGCATCGTAGTACAACACATTAAAATTTCTTCCATGACTTCAGCAAAGAATACGCCATCGACACGTTGGTTGATTGAGGTTGTTGGAGCCACAGCCAAAACACCTGACCATGAGTCCACCAATCAATTCCCACGATGGGCACTTGGTTTGAATTCAGCCGTATAGCAACTAGGCCAGTAAACGATGGCCAATGATTGGCGGACTGGACTAGAGAGCGCGCGATCTGGTATTGCGCGGCCATCGAGCCTCCAGATACTTGAAATGTCCAGCTATTGTGAGACCAGTTAAGAGTAGTTTTAGTTCCTGCTTGATATCGAAACCCTTGAATTCCCTCTCCCAACCCAGTCGGTGATCCCACAACCGGCGCCATGCTAGCCCACTCGGGATTGTGTTGAATCAAGGGATCCAGTCGTCCCGGTGCTCCCATGCCAGGTAATGGCGCCGTGCGTTCACTCCCGATCGTTAAAACCGGGATTCGGGTGCTACGCACCTGGTCCAGGAAAGTACTATTGACCGGCAGCATATGATGTGCGGTCCAAATCTCGATGGTGTATTCGCTGGCGGTTGCCGTGGCGTGGCTGGCCCACGCCGAGCCAGGAGGCAAAAATCGATTTGGGGCAGCAATCGCCAGCCGTGTTCGTGGTTTGACCCATTGCAACGGTGGCCACAGTGCCGCAGGCCAGCCATGTTCCCGTGCCCCACGAGACACCGTTTGAGGAGAGCGGGCCAAACTTTGCAAGTGCTCAACGTGAATCATGTATCCAGCGCCAACCAATCCCAGCAATACGGTCGCTGCCATTGAAATCCACCAGTACCGAAATCCGGTGGAAATACGGCGTCTTTGATATCGGGTCTCTTGACCCCAGCGCTGACGATCAAACTGAAACGCTGGATCCAACGGCGGCATCCCCTGATCGTGAAACCAGCGACGCAATTCCTCTTCATGAAATGACCGGTTTGAATGTTTTTGCGACATTTTCTTTCACCTCCCCAATAATTTTGCTAATCGGCGCCGGGCACGGAGCAATCGGGTTCGCACATTGCCAGGCGATACTCCCAACTGCTGAGCAATGGTATCCACCGACAATTCTTGGTAATAAAAGAGCCAGAGGCATTCGCGATCTTTGGGAGCCAACCGGTCTATAGCCTGTTGTATCGTGATCCTAGTGGCAATCTGATCCTCGAACGATGGCATCATGGAAGTGTGCCCCATCGTTTGCTCATTCCAAGCCACTTCTCCCTGGCTTCGCCGCACCTGCCGCTGATGGTCGATAATTAAATGCCGCGCCGTAGTATACAGCCACCCACCATGGACCGATGCGTCCGGATGCTGCCGATGCCATTGTTCAAGCCGAACGAAGACTTCTTGAGCCAAATCTTGGGCAATTCCCCGATCATGAACGTAGGACAAAATAAACTGGGCAATCTTATTGCCCCATTCATCGATCCATGGGTCGATCCAGTCATGATACTCGACGTCTTTTCACCTCTTTTCTTGGGTCAAACCCAGACTCCTAACTCTCCAAGAGACAGCCATGGCGCACGCAGCCACCGCATTGTTGCCTGAATCGGAGGCATATTGGACCCATGACAATTGCCGGCCGTTAATCCAGTCAATCATGGTTGTGGCTCCACTTCCTGTCAGGCGAATAGCAACAATTCCTGGGCCAATCGGCAACCTATGGGTCTCAAGATAGGAAACCACGGGCTGCGCTGCTTGAATTTCTTGGCCTGAAGAACCGCCAGAGACTTCTAGTGTCCAGCTCCCCATTCCCCAGTCCACAACTGTTCCTTGCACTGCCGTATAACGAAATCCGGTGACAGTCCCGAGTGCCACTGGTGTGCCGTTTGTCGGTGAAAGCGTCATCCAGCTCAGATTGTGTTGCTCCAGCGGCGTCAAGTAACCTGGAGCGCCCGGCGCAAGCATCCCCGCGGATAATTGCATGATCCCAAAAGAGGCCACAGGAGAATTCGGTTTGGTATCCCCTGAAATATGCGGGCTATTGATCCCAAGAGGTTGTGTCACATTCCACAGCTCAATCTGATACCCTTGCGCAGTGCCTTGTGCTTGGGCTGCCCAATCTCCCGAGGCTGGATTAGGCAGCAACACCGGGCCTGCCAGCGGCAGCGAAGTGCGTGAAGACAACCACTGCAGTGTTTCGTCAACTAATTCCGATGACGACGTCTTGGCTATGCTCTTTGTCGTTGCCCTAACGTGGCCACCATCGCCCAAAGATGCCGCACTACTTGAGCCGCTCACTCCACAACCTGTCAGGATCAAGGTTGCGCCCACCGTACTGACTGCCAACATTAGAACGCTTGAGATTGGCGGTTTCATAGTCAGAGCTCCTTTCTTCAATAGAAAACTGTCGTGATACCATGACAAACGGAAACTCGCCACGTCACGTTACAACAAATTTTGGGCATAAGGGATTTGTGGGAGATCCACGGTTGATTCCTTAAGTTCTAGGGTTGAATGGTCTTCTGCCCCCTCACCGAGGATTCAGTCCGTTGTGTGCAAAACGTGGCTGAACGTGCTCCGGAGAAGCGGAGGCGAACGCTATGCAATGGTCGGAAGTGCGAGCACTCTTTCCGAACACGTGTGATGCAACGGTCGATGGAAGGTCACTCCGCCGACGTGCCATTCACCATTTTGGGGGGGATAAGGAACCGTTGGTCTTTTTCGCCTACGCACATCATGGGCACCACAGAGCGCCTTCTCGACCGTGGGCGGAAGTGCCGAAGAGGGCGGCCAGAGCTAAAGTCCGGAATACCTGAATGTGTCAGGGCCAATAACAGTTCCACAATTGTCGAAACTAGTAGAGGCCAGGCAATCTTATTGATCGCGCATCAATAGGCGGGGAGAAGAACGAAATCCCAAAACAAGAGGCGCAATCTATCACACACCAACGTGAGCCCTATAGCTTGTTCCCGCCTAGGTTTTGCGGTATTCTGATGCCCAAAAGGAGAGGGTTATGAAATCGGGACGCGGATGGCTCTATGCACTAATGGTAGCAATCCTCATTTTTAGCGCGTTTTACTGGTATCATCAACGTCATCTCACCGAAACCACAACAGTGACCTGGTACTCCAACCGCCCGGTGGTATGGCCCAACCATACGCAAAGCCTTTCCTTCGGAACCAATGCTCATGACCAGACCGTCTCTGTGCCGCTCTTGCCCGGCGCCATTGCCGGAGGCGAGTGGTATCTTCCTATCACCGCCCACAGTGCGGTCAGTTACGCCTTGCACGACGGACAGGGACGTTGGCTCTATCAAGACCACCGCTATAACCTGGCCAACGCGCCGACCGATCCCATTGGGACCTTAACCGCGGCACCCAATGGACACAGCATTGCTTGGGTTCTTAACAACCAAATTCATTGGCTGCACCCCGGGGGCACGATTACCATTGTTCCCCATGGACATGCGCCAAACCTTACGAACCAAGGGCTAGAATACGTTACCTCGGCTGGTGCCACACACCAAATCTCCAGTCCCTACCCGACGCGCTTTGCCCAATATGATACAGCCACCAGTCCAGACCCCTTTGTTGATGGGGGAAATCAGTTTGTCTTCGACAATCACGGCACCGTCAATCAACTCGCATTAGCTACCGGCCACATTGCCAAATTGTTTTCAGTAAATCCCAATCATTGGCCCGCAATTGTCAGCACGCTATCGTTTTCTCAGGGAGTGGCAGTGCTTATGAACCGGCAGGCACCGATACCAGCATATCTCTTGGTGCTTAGCACTTCTCATGGTACCTACTGGTACCGATGGCCTGCCGCACTAACTCCAGAACTGGGCGTCACTGACGGAGGCACGTTGATTGTAGCGGGCATTGAGCCATCTTTGGTAGCCTTTGGTCAAGGAGCTCTGCATACCTTGCCTGAGTCATCCAACCTTTTTAGCAACGGACCCAAAGGTGTTGTTTTAGCCAATTCTCAAGGAGGCTTTATCAATATAACTCGGGTGAGCTTTTAGGGTACGGTTCCACACCCCAAACCACCAAGTTCTTTATCTCTCGAAAATACCGGAGTCGAACTTCATAAGGCAGAGTTGATCGGCGGCTAGGATTGGGAGCCACGAAAAAAAGAGGCGTTTTCAGAGAATGGGTTTGCAATCCCCACGGAATCATTGCCGACCTGGACAATCCAGCAAAATAGCGGTAGATGTCCTTGCCTAAAAATGCGACAATTTTAGGGTTCCAGTGACGGATTTTCTTTTGCAGTTGCAAAGCCCCTTGTGCCAACTCTACCGTGAGCAAGTCTTGGGTTCCTGGGGTCACCCGGTCCACAATGTTTGTAATGCCTAGACGCCAGACCGGGAGTTCCTGATCTTGTTCGGGACGTAGTCGATGTCCCGTTAAACCGCTGTCGGCCAGCAATGACCAAAAAAGATTCCCGGGACCTGCGAAATGATGTTCCATCAGCCCTGACTTCACTCCAGGATTGTACCCGACAAACAGCACATCTAAATCCGGGGCCAGGACATCCTTAACTTCAGGCATGTCTATCACCTCACTTCACCAACATATGTCCCAGTCCTACTCATTCATGACTAAAAGTTTGGCGGCTTGCATGCCGCTTGCATAGGCAGCCACCAAACTGCGGTAAGCTGGTGGCACTGTGGCGTCGCCCACTACCAACAGGTCATCTCGGGGATGGCTGGGCACCGTCTCCTGGGGCACCCCAATACCAAACCCTGGTTCTACGTCCGGCTCCATTCCGATGCGCACCAAGATATCGGCAACCGTAACCGTTCGTTCTTGCTGGGAACCCGTGCAGACCCTCACCTGATACCCATGCCCCCCTTGGGTTATCTCCATAACCTGTGCTTCGCGAAAAACATCCACGGGAAGCGATCGAAGCCGTTCTTGAAATTGGTTCCGGGCGCTAAATTCCTTTCGCCAGTGAACCAACACGACGTGGAGATCTGCTTCGGCTAGTCGGCACGCTGCCTCCAAGGCGCGGTCT
>JAMCTO010000017.1 GCA_023381095.1 Bacillota bacterium | reverse complement strand
CGTGCGCACCGGGTAAAATCAGAAACCGGGCATTATTCGCCACGAAACGCAGCCTCCGGCGGCGTTGTTCCGGAGTCCAGCCAATCCAGACTTCTCGGGCCCGGCAACGGTAGGCTGCAGCGGTCCAGCCAATCAGGGCTAGCCACTGCCCGTGCCATTCCGCCACCTGGTACAGCCGTTCCCCCACAAACCCGGGAAATCCTAAATAATGGTAGCGAGCCATGAGGGTCTGCCAACGAGTCACTTCGTCGCGCGTGACCAAGCGTACCCTGACTGCGGACAGCGAAAAGGATGCAACAGTCGATAATGTCTTCATGCCGCCATGATATCCCATCGGGGAGAATTTGTCCACCCCCTATGCAATGCGCTCACCGTGCGGCTTAGCGGAACTATGCCGAAACCCTGAGGGGGTGGAAAAGACCAATGTTCGGGTGGAATGAACAGGAGGGCCGATATTTCCATGATGAGGGGAATCTCCATCGAGGCCCGATGACAATTCACGAACAATTGGACAACTAGTGCGCCAGACAGCTCGTGATGCGGCCACGGCGCGCCTTGCTGATGAACCAGAGATGCGAAAGGCAGATAACGATGCACAGACACCGTATATAGGGGATACCTGTTGGCAGCCACGAACTTAAGCTGGGAGCGGGAGTCTAACTGCGCGAAGACTCATCAAATGCCACAACATGACACAAGGCAAGGCCTTTTAATACAGGCCCGCCTTACCTCAAAGCGGCTGTCGGGGACTCGCAATGCGCTACTTGGATAGATCCGGCAACAGTATGTCTTGGTCATTGGTCCCTTGTGAACTGCCAAGCCTTACAACATAGCTCACCTTAAACCGCACAAACAACCATATCATCAGTTCTAGCCGCCATTTGGAGGATAGCCGGTTTTTTATGGATTAACTCTTAAAATCAACAATTTTTTGGACACTGCGAGAGCACTCACCCATACACTTCCCGCCAGAGAAAAACGCAACATGCGGCGTGACAGACTCTTTCCGATGTCAAGAGAGTCATTTCATTGCAGCCAAGGATGGCAAACCCGGTGAACTACCATATCCCCCAAAACATTCGCCAGCTCTTACGGCAATACTCTTCATAAGGGGGGCCCAGGCGGGCAACAAGTTCCTCTTCCTCCACCCGAATGCGATGATAATAGATCGCCCATAAGCCGACCGCAATGATCAGTGTCCCGATCCATGTGTTCAGTTCCAAACCCACTCCGACGGCAATGATCCATCCGCCGGTATAAGCGGGATGGCGAATATAGCGGTACCATCCCGAGGAAACCACCGTCTGGTTGTCGGTCACCTGTATTGTTGTCGAAAAGAATCGGCCCAATTGTGTAATGGCGCTGTAACGCATAAAAAGGCCGAAAACCATGACGCAATTGCCAATATAGGGAACCCATTTTGGCATGATACCGAGACGGTACATGGACAGCAAAAATGTCGTCGCAATCAGGACATACATTCCGATGTATATGAACCACACCGAACCTCGGTCGACTTTAACGGATCTTACAGCTTCCTTTTGTCGAAGCCGACGGGCGCGGAGGTTAACAACGATTTCCATCATGATCCACGCCGACCAGAGAACCCAGAAAATTAGTTTTAGATGAAAATTCATTTCCTTACTCACTTTCACTTCCGAATATCAGACCATGAAGAGACCATGATATCAGTTACCCAGCAATCCTAACCACCGCCCTTTGTTCCTACTCTGAATGCGTAATCTTCTCTTACTCGGCGTTTCCCTGACAACCGTACTTCATAGACATTTCGAGGGACAAATGGATCAAAGGCGGAATCGTCGGTCATGTACTCCACCAAACGGCTAGGTCGTCAGCATCTCATCAAGGATACGGTCGCGATAAAAAAGAGCGGCGGAAGATTCGAGCAAGGGGGTTTGCTGGGGGCGACCCAAGAGAAATCCCTGACCGTAATTGACACCAAATTTTTGAAGGGTATAAAGTTCTTTTTGGGTCTCGATCCCTTCCGCAATCAGTTCAATATTCAACTCCCCACACATTTGAACCAGAGATTTGACAACAACCTGGCGTCTGTAGTCGTGATCCACCCCGCTTATCAAGAGATGGTCCACTTTGAGAATATCAGGATGCAATTCCAAAATGGCCCCCGTTCCCATGTATCCTGCTCCATAGTCATCTAAGGCAATGGCATGTCCTTCAGAACGCCAGATATCAACCTGTCGCAATAGTGCAGGATTGGTCAAGATGGGACGTCTTTCCGAAATTTCAAGAACCACCCGTCTGGAATCGATGCGAGAGAACCCCGGCATAGCGGGGATGTCCGGCTTTAAATTATCCACATTAAGAAACAGATTCTGATTCATGGGCAAGTCTGATAAACGGCTCAACCCCACTTTTCTGGCTGTGATCTCGAGATTGACACGTTGATTTAGCCGCCGGGCAATGGCAAACAGAGCCGCCGGAGACTCCCAAGAACTCCCGAGTTTTCCTCGTAATAAAGCTTCATGAGCTACCACTTTTCCCGTATGCAAATTCACCACCGGTTGCAACGCCGCCCATAAGCGTGTTCCCATATTCTCACCATCCTTGGTTTCAAACAGCCATCCTTGGTTTTGCAAAATCTGGATTTCCCAGAAAGTCCACAAACATCTTGGCTCGC
>JAMCTO010000016.1 GCA_023381095.1 Bacillota bacterium | reverse complement strand
CACGTATGAAAAGCGACGCTTGAATGGGGCAGCGGGGGAACCCTTTATCTCGAACATGCGGGAGATTGTATTTGCCGCCAACGGGAGTCGGATTGCCTGTCAAACGGCGGGGAGTAAAGCCGGGGCTCGTGGGTCGACGCTGACAGATATTCTCCTTTCGGAGGTCGCGTTCTATGGGGAGTGGGCTGGGGATGTAGTCGCAAGTTTAGAGGGAGCCTTAGTCCCCGGCGGCTCGGTGGTGTTGGAAACTACGCCCGAACCGGCGGGGACATGGGCGTATGAAATGTGGCGGCGGTGTTTAGAGGATACGGATCATGCCCCGTATCACCCCATCTTTTTCCCGTGGTGGGAATCCGAAGAGTATACGGAGGACCCCGCTGGGGGGAATGAACCCTATTCTACTGAGGAATGGAATGGGATTCAACAACACGGTTGGACCAAAGAACAGATTGCATGGCGGCGGAAACGCCGTGCCCAATTTGCCGATCCACGCTTATTTGATCAAGAGTATCCGAATGACACCCTCTCAGCGTGGGTAAGTCGAGGTCGCACCGTTTTTCCGATGGAACATGTGACCACGGCTTATGGTGGATCCCCGCCAGTCACGGTCGATAATCAAAGCGGGTATCGGCAGTATGTGCCCCCAGATCCGTTTCAGAATTATGTGATTGGAGTAGACCCCGCCGAAGGCGTGCAAGGGGGGGACTATACCGCCATTCAGATTTTCTCGGAGAGCGGGGAACAGTGTGCCGAGCGGTTAGATTATATTCCGATTCACCAGTTGGCAGAATGGCTTCTTCAATTGCCCTACCATGGTGTTGTTGCCATTGAGCGAAACAACCATGGGCATGCATTGATTGAACTTTTAATTGGCCGGGGCTTGAAACTGGAATTGGATAAAGATAATCGGTTTGGGCTCCTCGCGAATCGTCAAAGTAAAGCTCGCTGGATTAGTCGGGCGATGCACGGTTTTCATCAACGTCAATTTCGGCTCCATAGTTATCGGTTATATCAGCAATTAGTGCAATATGTTTATGATGACCAAGGCCGAGCGGGGGGACCCGAAAAGGGCGGTGATAAAGTGCTCGCCCACGATGACGCGGTATCCGCCTTTTTACTCGTGGCCCAAACCCTTGTCGATGACCGCGGGGGGGTCAAAGAATCCCCCTTCACCGTGCATGTCACCACCCCCAAGAAACGCCGTCCCTCAACTGACGCGCAGGCAGAATCCTTTTTTACTGCGACGTATACCCCTGATTCCGAAGGGTTGTATTTACCTCCTGATACTGATTTCCGGTTACCTGCAGGCGTCTGTTCCACGTGTTATCAACCCCTCGTGCGGGGACGCCCCAATACAGCGTATAGTTTGACGCATTTACTGACGCACGCCATTTGTCCAGCGTGTGGTCAACCGTTAGATTCGGCGGGATAGAGGAGGGATTGCCATCGCACGCACATCATCCACAGCGCGGAAACGAGCGAAACCGACCTCATTTGCCGAACGCTTGTGGTTTGCTCAACAAAAAGAACGCCGCATTGAATATTTGCATGACCCGGCCCTCACGCATAAGCGCGGACGGGATCGGGATCCATTTGCGTCGGGGTTAGCAGATAATAGTTTTAATGGACAGCTGTTGGCTCCGTATATTCTGCTCCCCGAAACCAAAATTTACATGGCTCGGCGATCCCCGACCGTCAATACGCTTTTGATGATGCGGATGAACACGATTGCCGATTTTGCCCATCCCCCGCAGTTTGATGGGGATACGGGGTTTGCTATTGTTCCGTTGGATAATAAGAACCATCGCATGACGGCGGTGGAAGAACGCGAAGCGGAGCGGATTCGGGACTTTTTGTTGTATACCGGACGGAAAGAAAGTCGCTGGGCGCGGGATTCGTTTCGTACTGCGTTACTGAGTTTGTTTTATAACACCTTCGTTTTTGATGCCATGCCTGTGGAGCTCGTCTATGACGAGGAAGGTCGCTTAGCCGAATGGTACGTTCTTGACGGGGGGAGTATTCGGCGGACTGACCCCCGCGTGTATATTCCCCAAACTCCCGAAGGCAAGAAAGTCGCGCCCATTTCTTTTGTCCAAACCATTCTGGATATGATTATTGCTGAATGGAATCAATGGGAAATGATTTTTGGGGTGCGGAATCCCAGTCCAGTCTTAAACCAGAACGGTTATGGTATGCCGGAATTGGAATCCCTCGTGGAAATGGTTACGATTGAGATTGAAGGGATTACGTATGCACACCGACAACTCTCCCAAGGGAGTCTCCCCGCAGGATTATTAGCCATTACCACGCAACGGCAAGAAGAAATCTTTCCCGAAATCGGCGGCGAAACCACTGGGCAGGGCACAGAAGACTTTGCCCGGGCATGGCGGAATAACTTTAGTGGCCCCGAAAACGCGGGGCGTATGGCCTATTTAAAGCTCGAACCGGGGGAAGACATTAAATTCTTTCCCACACCGTCCCCCAAAGAGATGCCGTTTATGCAACTTCTCGAAATGGCCCATAACACCATTTGTATGACGTATGGTGCCAATCCCGCCGAAATTCCGACCATCTATGGCACAATGCAATCCGGTTTTTCGGTGCAAGGTCCGAAAGGCACTGAGCGGCGTGAGAGCCATTCGGATGGGGTGCGGCGATTCCTGCGAGCGATTTCCTCATGTGTCTTGAATCCGATCACTACCCGCCTCAACCCCGATTTTGAAGTGCAATGGATGGGGATTGACCAGGTGGAAGAGCATGATCGGT
>JAMCTO010000015.1 GCA_023381095.1 Bacillota bacterium | reverse complement strand
GGCGTTCGACCGAAGCCACACTGTGACCGTCCGCCCCTTATTAGACACCTGCCAGTGACTCGCTAATGCCGGATAGAATGCACCCAAATTCGCACTGTTGTGGGATACCGCCAATGGCATAATATCCATCCCGGGCTCCACCAACGTGTTACTTGAAAATATATTCATCGTAGAGCCGGGGGCCAATACGTTACCAATCGTCACAAAGGGCCCTGCTGCCGTTCCACTCGCTTTAGTTCCACTACCGCAAGCGGTTAGGAGTGCCATTAAGATGATGCTCACCGATATTGACGTGCTACGATGCTTCATTTGAACCTCCCCTTGGCGAAATAGACATCTCCTCCTACGACACCGGTCTGATGTAATGCAACATCATCCAAATTCCGACCGGTGGGTAGTACCCTTCGGTTGCAACCATAAGAGCTCTATTTTTCAGAGGATAGTCCGTAAAGTGCTTGGTGTTGACCCATCCTGTTTGGGCTACGTTCCACATTGTAATTTGGGGAACGTACTCGTTTGTCACCTTTGCCAGGATTCGGGTATCTCGCTGAATAGTTGACGTAGTCGTGGTTTGATTCAATTGTTGCGTAAGCTGTCCTGGATTAACCGTTCCGTATCCGGGAACTTGGACGGTGGTCGGGAAATCGATCCAGTTCCCCCCACTCGGGTTACCTGCCGCATTACGTACTAACTTCCCATTTTTTATGACATACCCATCGGGTTTACCGTAAATACGATTGTAAGCAAAATAGGGATTCGGGCCTTGCCCATCGATCCAAAATGACAGCGGCAGAGTACCTTGCGCCTGTGCTAGAAGTTCCTGTGCAAAGGTCATCCCGACCACTTTTGTCGGCACTCCAAACCGATCCATGGTGCTCCGTACAGATTCTGCCATAGCCATCCATGAGCTAAAGGAACTGACCGTGGTGAGTGTGGCTGTCCATGGTTTCCCGTTGGGTAACATCCATTGGGATCCCACCTTATGAAATCCCGCACTCTGTAAAAGACTCGTTGCCTTCGCATAATTCACCGTATATGGATTCAAAGCCCTAATCTCGGATGGTGTTAGCCATTGCTGAGTGGCCGCGTCGACCATCCCATCCGTCCACCGGGATGCCGACGCTGAGATGGGATTGGCGACATGCTGAACTGCTTGCCGATTGATAATATAGGCCATCGCTTGCCGCACCGCCGTAAGATTATACGGATACGTATGCTCGTTAAAAGCCAGAGCGGTCATTGTATAAGCCGGAACTTTGTAAAATACATTACCCGGCGTTTTCTTGGCTTGGTTGTAGATGTTTACCGGAAGATTTCCCGTCAGTTCATCGACTTGCCCGGAAATCGCATAGTTCCACACCTCTTGGCTTCCCGTGTAATTCCTCACAATGACCTCGTTGACGGGTACGTTTTGCGCCGCAAAGAAATAGGGATTCTTGCGCATGATCATTTCCCCAGGATTCACCGACTGAATTACAAACGGACCCGACGCCACATCGTGCGCAGGTGCGAACGATGCAATCGTGGTCCCGAGTTTCGTCAGCTCACTTGCGGCCGTTTGCGCCTTGGCCTTCAACCCGGCATTGCTTCCTGCGTATTGTGCTGTATGGATGATGTTCCAAATATTTGCGGGCAACAATGATCCGAACACGCTTCGCGGCACAATATCGGTGGTCAACACATCCAAGAGAAAAGTATTTGACGTGATACCCGGAGCCAATGTCAGTTGCACTTCTTTGGGCCCCAGTACCCGTGCAGTGCCTAACCCATCCGCTTGCATGATGCCTACGGCATACGAGCACGCCATGGTGGTCACCACATCCGCTGCCGTGACGGGTTTGCCGTTGGACCACCGGGCGTTCGACCGAAGCCACACTGTGACCGTCCGCCCCTTATTAGACACCTGCCAGTGACTCGCTAATGCCGGATAGAATGCACCCAAATTCGCACTGTTGTGGGATACCGCCAATGGCATGATATCCATCCCGGGCCTAACAATGAAACTGGAACTAAAAATATTCATCGGTGCACCAGGCGGCATGATCGTGCCAATGGTGACAAACGGGGGTACCGGGGCGTTAGACGTTTTGGTGGTATTACCACAGGCCGTAATCGTGGACATTAGGACGACCGCGCCCGAGATGGCCAGAACACGATTGTTCATGAGATACCCTCCTATTTATACTAATTTCCGAACTTCAAGAAATCCTGAGGCACTGCTCCCCGACAATCCTTCGGGGGAGTCATGTCCAGCAGATTCGATACTAATGGCGCTACATCCATGAGCGATACACAGCCTAACTCTTGTATGTTTCGCTCATATCCGTGCCGGATCGATGGCCCCATGGCCAATAACGTCGCCATATTTGCCGTCCGGTTCGTCGTGGTGGTCGGCATTTGTGCCCCGTGGTTTGATGATCCGTCTGCTGGCCCAACGGACAGACCATTTGATGGCACGCCCCACGAATAACCAGGGTTGTACAAAAACATAACGTCCCCAGTTCGAGTTCCAAAATATCCCAATAACTGCTGGTGCGGTTTTTCTAGGGCATAGGCCACGAGATGCCGACCACTATCTTGATCCTTCCATTCCACTAAAGCGTCCCTTATGGCTTCGGACACCTGTGCGAAATTTTCTTTCGACACGATGCCCCCCGCATTGCGTCCCTTGAGATTCACGACGATTTCATGGGGAGAAAGGAGATACGCCATGGATCGAGATCGGTCTATCACTTGTCGCGGTAGCTTAGTCTCGTCAAATTGCGCGAGTCCGACTTCGACTAGGCGGCGTGCCGCACTAGCGATGCGACGATTGGGAACATGCCCATGGTCTGACACCACTATCAAATGATCGGATTCATCCATTTCCGACAAGAAACCCCCTAAGAGTCGGTCGCCCAACTCGTACGACCTACGGATGACAGAAACTGCACGGTCATCGGGCGCAACCCCAGGTTCAGGATCCAAACCCGCCAAAAAGTTATGCTGCGCCGTGTCGATCCAGTGCCAATGGGTCATGAAGAGATCCCACGGCTTATGTTGGGCACTATGTTTCAAGGCCCCGATGTACCAATCCACTTGGTCGCGAATTTCATCCATTAACGCGTCTATAGCCTGGTCGCTTTCCCGGTTAATAACTGCAGGGTGTTCAAAAAAAGGCCCAAGACTCCGAAACAAGTCATCGGCGTATTCAGGCGGATCCGTGAATCCGCGCGTGGGATAGATTTCAGATCGTACAAAGTGAACGTTGTCGCCGTCTGTATTAAGAACGCGGAATCGCACAGATGCTTGCTCGCTGTTCCCCGCAGGAATCGTGGCCCAAGGCCCCCATCCCGAATTTGGCAACGTCACTAAAACTTTCTCATCCCAATAGATCTGATAGGTATTGTTTGCGTCCCGGGCGATCGAGAACTTCGAAAAATGCTCTAGGCCTTCTGGATTCAATTCTTGGTGTCCGTCCTCTGTCGGAACCAACAGCGGCCCCATAACCTGAGATTTGACAGGTAAGGAAACCTGTCGGCCATTGGTGAGAGTCAAGTTATATTCACCACCGGATACCAGTGCGTGCCCTGTTAACCCACGATATAACGGTGCAATCACAGTAACCTTCTCAACCGTTGTCGGATACGCTCCGGGATACGTCAACAACATCGTACGTAATCCAGACCTCGACGCGGCGTTCCAAAGAGTGTCCGCTTGGAGGGTCCTCGCATCAAAAGTTGATCTTGCTTTTCTCTCGGCGGGATCCTCAGCAGTGACATCAGTCCAATTGCCGGCACCATGGCGTCCAGGCACAGCACCCGATGCAATCGTAGCCCAATTAGTCGGAGTATACGGTGGCAAAACCGACAAAGCATAAGAACTAGCGCCTTCCCGAAGCATACGTGAAAAATTGGGCAATACCCCTTCATCGGCAAATCGTTGGTTATGGGGCAGTACCAAAGCATCCATTCCCAATACTACGACACGTCTAGCCATGATTTAGCCTCCCGTGTTCCATGGACTCGTGGTGTGTGAAGAAAATCCTTTTCAAGATAGAGTGCGTAAGCTTGGACCAATTGACCATGGCCAAAATTTAGTGCATCTATTAATACATAACTTTAATTTACTTTGAAGAATCTTCTCTGTCAACCACTTAATACTTAAAATTCTAAATTCAAAACGAATGGGAAAATTACGAGAACACCGTTGTGCGCATATACAACCGCGCACGATTCGGCAATTGATGTCGTCGCGCCTGTCCCACCTCTATCAATTCCCGCATGGCCGTCAATTAGACGTCGCCGCGGAATGATGTGAGATCGAGAAATTCCCTATATTCGACGCGGTTTTCGTGGATCCTCATGCCCGGTACAAGGTATCCGTGGAACGCCTTGCGTGACGCGGTTCATGCTCGATCAAATGGTAGCGAAGAACCTTGAAGCACTTTCCGGTCAGTAAAAGAATTCACCTGTCTCGCCATCCCATAAAGTAAGAGCGTCAATGGCAGAAGCACCACAATCACCTCGACCCAAACGAAAAGTGGGGGATATACGCATGGGCACTGACATCCCATTGTTTAGAGTTTTTTAACAAACGTGGAGAATCTTCGTATATTTCGAAATCCTGCACGGTGATACAAGTGCCATGCAGTACTGTTCTCAGTAGTCGATTTAAACCAAACGGTTAATAATCCATTTTCTTTCATAGCTTGCATACAGCGATACAGTAAGATCTGGCCTAGATGCCGGCCTCGCTGATCAGACCTGACGCCAAACGGACCAAATCGTTCCGGATTCCCATCATAAATTCCATACATACAATAGCCAATCACATCATTAGCATCGCGGGCCACAAAAATCTGCTGGATATTACGCCCATGCCCGAGTGCTTGACGAATTACGTGATCCGCTTGTGTCCCTAAATCATGATGGATGAATTCCAAGAGACTGACCAAAAATTCTCCCGACATCGCTTCAATAATGATTCCACGAGAGTTCGCTGCGGCTTCTTGCTCTGCAATTTCTGGGGGCACTTGAAATGTTCGCAGGTTGGCCTGCATGGACACCACCTCCGCCCGTGGTTCAAAACCCATTTTTTGAAAGAACTTTGGAGCTTCTGGATAGGCCTCAGCGTCCACACCAGGCATAATATACTTGGGAGCGAACGCCGCGACACTCAGTGATTGACAATCGTAGCTGGCTAGATAATCCCGTACGGCCTGTATGCATTGTAACCCATAGCCCATTCGACGCTTGTCAGGACGTACGCCAATGGCGTTGAGCCACCCAACAGCCCTCTGAGTACTTTCCATTGACTTACTCCTAGGGTAGGAGACCGTCGCGTATGCAAATGCAATGACCAATCCCTTCTCATCGACGATAACCGGCAAACCCCTAGGCTCCATAGCAGGATCACCCACAATGTTCGACACAAATCGTTGTTCGTTTATCGGGTCTGCCACGAGTGACTGGTTCCACGTATTTATTAGTGCCTTCAAATCTCCCGCTTTAAATGGTCGCAAGGAAGCCATGACCTTAGCCCTCTTTCCTCGATGAACGCTACTCGTCACGTAAAAACATTCAGCGTATTAGGTAAACTCACAAGCTACCTACGTCGTTCTGGTTCCGCTGCCCTCTGAATGTTTCCGGGTCGCTGAGAAAGGGATATCTGCTCCAAAAACGGTTTTACACAAATCCTGAGTCGGCTTTGTCCTGAGACACTGAAGACTGATAATATCGTCGTATGGGGGCCACCCCAGGTCTGACCACGTCATCGAGTTTCGCAGGCAACGACTGCTCCAAAAACTCTTCAAGGCGGTGCCGCATCTTCTTGGCCACGCGGTGATTGGCCTGAGCAACATCAACGTTCTCTAAAGGATCGCTTACCAGGTGATACAGTCTTTCGTCCGCGCTGGGATCTTCGAAATTAACAATATAGTTCCACTCGACGTCACGTACCGAGGCATAATTGCCCCAGCCCGTAATGATCCAGTCGCGTGGCTCGCTTTGGATCTTTTCCCCTATAGGCCAAACATTTTGGCCTGCCACCGACCCACTGTCAATCCCTAACAGTCCGCAGATGGTTGGATACAAATCATGACTCTGAACAAAATAGGGCACTTCTTTTCGAATTCCTTGCGCTGGATGACGGATCGCCCAGATTAGCTGAGTGTTGTGGGCGTAAAGGTGAGCCTGGTGTTTCGAAAACCGACCATGATCCGACAACTCGGTTCCATGATCGCTGACAATCATAATGATCGTCTTATCCCACAATCCATGTGACTTGAGGCTCTCTGTGAATTGCCCAACCCAATGATCTACAAACGTCAAATACCCTAGATAAAGATGTCTAATTCGTTCGATTTCGTCTGCCGCCAGTTGGTGTTCTTTCATCCCGTATGGGTAGATAAACTCAATGCCTTCATACTTCCCATACACCGGGTCCACGTAA
>JAMCTO010000014.1 GCA_023381095.1 Bacillota bacterium | reverse complement strand
TTGACCGCAATTTTTGCGAACGATATAATATTTCCTGTGAGGGAAAGAGGTGGACAGATTGGAAGAAAACCGCCGGGTTATGGTCCGGTTGCCACATTATCTGGTCGACGCTCTGGATCGGGTAGCTGATGACGAAGGTCGTCGGCGCAGTGAGGTTATTAGGGAAAGCGTGGAATTTTATTTAGCTGAGCAACGCAGGCAACAGTTGAGACAAGAACTCATTCAAGGATATCAAGAAATGGGACATCTGAACGCGACAATGGCTGAAGCGCCATGGGATCTTGTGACGTTTTCTAGGGAGTAGTCGTGGCAGGAGCGGAGGTAGTAGTCCGGCGGGGCGACATTTTTTTTGCGGATTTGTCACCTGTGGTAGGGTCGGAGCAAGGAGGCATACGACCAGTGCTAATTCTGCAAAACGACATTGGCAATCGGTACAGCCCGACTACTATTGTCTGCGCGGTCACTTCGCAGATCTTGAAAACAAAGCTCCCGATTCATGTGGAGATTAAGGCTGGCGAATCCCAATTGGACCGCGACTCGGTCATCTTGTTGGAGCAAGTCAGGACCATCGACAAGCGGCGGCTTAAAGAGCGTATCGCTCATCTAGGACCTGATTTGATGGCACGAGTCAACCAGGCCATTATTATCAGCTTAGGTTTGACAGAATTGTAGAGTGAGCCCCAAGCGGCTCGCTTTTCATATGAGGAGGGACACCTTGGATAAACCATTCATTGGGGTATCAATGTCGCGGGATGAACAGGTAGCGGGGGCGCCTCGGGACTGGATCCGCAAGACTTATATATTAGCTGTTGTGGGAGCGGGAGCGTTGCCCATCTTACTGCCTAATGAATCCCAATCACTAGAGCTCTTAGAATATTGTGACGGGTTGTTGCTTACCGGCGGTGGCGATTTTGATCCGGAAAGTTTTGGAGCAACTGATGAAGGTACCGATTATTCAGGAGTGTCGAAAACCCGGGACGAGATGGAACTGGCCTTCATACGCGCGGCAGAACGGATGGCAATGCCGGTGTTGGGTATCTGTCGCGGTGCCCAGGCACTGGCAGTGGCTGGGGGAGGGACACTAATCCAAGATATTCCTCGTGTGTTACTTGATTCTCCACTGGTCCACAGCCAGGCAGAAAAGCGCCAACAGCCCACCCATAAAGTCGTCGTAGAACCACAAAGCCAGGTGGCGAAATTGCTGGGAGGAAGCGTAGTAGAGGTGAACTCGTTTCATCATCAGGCTATTGCTCGAATCCCTCGTGGCTATATCGTGACAGCACGGGCAGAAGACGGTGTTATCGAGGCGATTGAAAATCCCGATAAGGAATTTATGGTTGGAGTGCAGTGGCATCCAGAAGACTTAGTCGGGAATAGCCTGGAGGCACAAAAGCTCTTTGCCGGGTTTGTTGAATCATCACGGCAATATCGCGAACGGGGGCAACGGTATGGCACAGCGAGCCATTGAAATCTGGCGTGGGGAAAAAATTGAAAGTGTAGCCTATGCGGATGTGGCGGTGGTGGATAGTTTAGGGCAAATGCAATATTGGCTTGGAGATCCTAGCCGCGAGACATTTTGGCGGTCATCAGCAAAACCGTTTCAGGCAATGCCGTTAATGGAATCTGGTGCTGTGGAGACTTTCGGACTAAATCCCCGAGAAATTGCCATTACGTGTGCGTCGCATGGGGGCGAGGACCAGCACGTGGAATTAGTGGAAGGATTACTCGCCAAAATTCACGCTTCTCCTCAAGACCTAATTTGTGGAGTGCATGCGCCAAGTCATGCGGATACCCGGGATCGGATGCTTGCAGGAGGGGTATCCCCGTCGGTGGTTCACAACAATTGTAGTGGAAAGCACACGGGAATGCTGGCACTGGCCCGTATGTTACGCGCGCCATTGGAGGGCTATCAATTGTCCAACCATCCGGTTCAACGCACTATATTGGAACATGTGGCTATGATGTGTGGGATTGCCTCTCCGCAAGCCATATATACCGGGATTGACGGTTGTGGGGTGCCAACATTTTACCTTCCATTAGAACGCATGGCATACGCTTACGCCCGATTGGTGGATCCCAGGGGGCTGGATGTCACGTCTCAGGGTGCCGCCATGTTGATTTCTGAAGCAATCCGGACGTATCCGGAAATTATTTCTGGCACCGGCCGTCTGGAAGTGACTTTGGCTGAGGCCGCGGGTCACCGTTTGGTGTCTAAAGGTGGTGCCGAAGCGGTGTTTTGCTTGGGAATTCCAGAGCGCGGGTTGGGGGTCGCGGTAAAAATGGCAGATGGGATGTCACGCACTATAGGCCCGTTGGTGTCCGCCGTTTTGGCGGAAATTGGAGTGCTTAACGATCAAGAAATACAGACCTTAGCTCCCATAATTAACCCGGTCATCAAAAACCACGCAGGACGTGAAGTGGGCTTTATGAGGCCGGCCTTTCGGCTCAATCGAGGGAAACTCTAATGTGGGCTTTAACTAATGTGGAACTATTGGACGGGACCGGGCTTCACGTCCAGCGAGGTGGACTGCTCATTGACGATCTGGGAGTCATCCGCGCCATCGAGGCTCATTATACTCCAGATGCAGGAACCCCTGTCATTGACGGACATGGCTTGCTATGCCTCCCGGGATTCGTTGATGCGCATAGTCATATCGGCCTTTCCATAAGCGGGGAAACACTGGGATCACAAGACGTCAATGAGACCACTGATCCAGTGACTGCCGACCTGAGGGCACTCGATGGCATTTATCCAAAGGACCCCGCAATTGCAGAAGCCCTAAAGGCTGGGGTTACCGCGTCCTATGTTACGATGGGGTCTGCCAATGTCATTAGTGGAATAGGTACTACAATTCACCTTGCTGGCGATACCGTGGAAGAGATGGTTATGGTTCCAGCGGCGGGTATGAAAGTGGCCATGGGGGAAAATCCGATACGCGTTCATGGTGGACAAAAGAGACGGCCATCGAGCCGTCCCGCAGTGGCCGCAGTGTTACGGGAATGGTTGGAGAAAGCGCGACGCTATCAACTGGACACGTCGCGGGGGGCAAAGGATTGGGACCCGAGGCTAGAGGCTTTAGGGATGGTTATTCGTGGCGACATTCCCCTGAGAGTTCATTCACATCGAAGCGATGATATTGCTACCGCGCACCGTGTAATATCTGAATTTAAGGTACGTATGGTGATTGACCATGGAACCGAAGCTGATTTGCTTACTGAGCAAATTCTTTCTTGGGGAGTGCCCGTGGTTACTGGGCCTTCTTTTTCTACCCGGGGCAAGGCAGAATTGCGTCACAAAGGATTTTGGACCCCATCGCGGTTGATGCAAAAGGGAATTGTCACTGCTATTGC
>JAMCTO010000013.1 GCA_023381095.1 Bacillota bacterium | reverse complement strand
CTTTGGTCCCAGCACGCGGACGGCTATCGGCTGGCTAATTCCGGGAGTCAGAGGATTGGCCGTTACGGTGGTTGCCGTTAAATTAGGAATATTCGCGGCATACCGGTCACTCTGGTTTTCTATGCGGGTGATGACACTCTCCCTTCCGGAACCAGTCAACTGCACGCTTAGCTGGCCCACATTGGACGCGGCACTTGAACCGGCCGTGGCAAAAACCGAGTCGACGCCAGAAATCCTTCGAATGTTCTGGGAAAGTTTCTTGATATCCCCTTGGGTTGTGTTAAGGGGTGTTCCGGGTGGAAGGGTGAGGTTCATGGTAAAGAGACCGGTATTCTCTGGGGGAATAAAGGTGGTGTGAATAAGACCCAATGGAAAGTATGACGCTGTTATCCCTATTGTGGCGATAACCGTTAAAACCGCAATCCAGCGGTGGTGAAGCAGAGCATGCAAAGTCTTGGCATAAGCGTTTCTCACGGAGTTAAATGCCTGGTCAAATTGGGCAGCCCATCTGGGCTCCGGACTGTGGTTTCCCCATCTTGCCGCCAAGAGCGGTGTCAGTGTAAACGACACCAGCAAGGAAAATAAGGTGGCACTCACGATGGTTAATCCAAACTCACGAAACATCGCACCGACGTTACCGCTCACGAGTGCCAGCGGCAGATATACGACGACATCGGTTAAAGTAATGGCTACCGCCGCCGCCCCAATTTCCATGCGTCCATCAAAAGCTGCATTCCACGGCGTTTTACCCAGTAACTGATGGCGGTGAATGTTTTCCAAAACAACTACGGCATCATCAACTAAAAATCCAATCAGAAGAGACAACGCCATAAGTGAGATCAGGTCCAGGCTAAAGCCCAGCACCCACATCACTCCCATGGTAGCGATAATGGACACAGGGATCGCAATCAAGATAATTAGAGTGTGGCGCCAGCGGTGCAAAAAAGCAAACAATATGATACCGGCCAAAAATACCGCCAAAAACAAATCGATCTGGGTTGAATCCAGCGCGCTCTGGGTGAAATTGGCCGAATTGCTGGTGGGTTTAACACTGACCCCAGGTGGGAAAGTGCCTGCCATACCGTGCAAGGTCGCGAGAAGAGCATGGGTGACATTGAGTGTATTGGCGCCCGGTTGTTCCGTAATACTGAGTCCGAGAGCCGGATGTCCATTGTACGATGCTTGGGACACTGGCGGGGTATTCCCCGTCGTCACCGAGGCCAGATCATGGAGCGGCATGGCCGTTGGCTGAGTATGTTTGGACCTGGAAGGCACCATAATCGTCAGGTTTTTCAGCGCGCTAAGACTCGTAAACTGCGCTTGGGTGCTCACCTGATAGGAACGGGATCCCGAGGTCAAATAGCCGTTAGATTGCGAGACATTTGCCGCGGCTACTTGCTGTCCCACACGGATCACAGGCAAATGCAGCGACTGAAGCAATGTGGAATTCAGGTCTACGTTAACCGTCGGTGTGGATTCTCCAAAACTTTGGACCTGCCCCACACCCGGCACTTCTTCCAGACGGGGTATCAGCGTATTTTGCACCCAGGATGAGGGGAGAGGAGCGCCGGAGGATCCAAGAACCGCCACATTTAAAACTGGCAACGACGAAGGATTAGCCTCAATGACTGAGGGATAACTGGCCCCGGCTGGCAAGGATTTGGCCATCCGTTGGATGGCTGTGTTAACCTGAGCCATGTCGGCATTCAACGACGTGCCTTGGTCAAATTGAACCACAATGCGGGATTGCCCCGCTAAAGATGTGGCCTTGATGGTATAGAGCCCGGAGATCGTGGCGAGTTGATTCTCTAAAGGATTAGAGACCGTATTCATCACTCCGGAGGGAGAGGTGCCAGGGTCATTCACCACCACCTGCGCGACAGGAATGCTGACCTGGGGAAACCGGCGCACGGGCAAATGCAAGTAGCCATCCACACCCAGCAGGATCACAGCAAGAAATACCATTACGATGGTCAAAGGCCGTTTCATGGACCAGTATGTCAGATTCATTGATTGTCCCCTTTGCTAGCTCCTCTCGATAACCCGAAAACGCCTCCTTGCATAAAATAGTTAACCTAATTGGCTCACATTGTGCTGAATCTTGGCTAAGACCCGCGACAGTGATTCTTTGTCCTCAGCATCGAGATTCCTGATGAGCTGCCTTAAGCGCTCATGCTGCATGGCTTCTACACTCTCTACATGCTTTCGTCCCTCAGGTGTAAGCGATATCCAAACCACGCGTTGATCATTTTCGTCCCGCCTACGTATTATCCATCCCTCTCGCTCCAATTTCTGAGCTGCTTGGGTCATGGCTGGCTGGCTAACCTGGCTATAGGCAGCGGCCATCGAAATAGATAGAACAGGATTGCGGTAGAGCCAACGTAGCATAGCCAGATGCGGAAGCGAGATGGACAAGGTTAGATTCCGGGGTTTAAGGAAATCCATGATTGTAAACAATTGCTCGTCAATCTGATCTTCTAGCGACAATACCGCCACACCTCATTTCCATAAATAACTTAATATATATGTTTCTAATAT
>JAMCTO010000012.1:3485-5489 GCA_023381095.1 Bacillota bacterium | reverse complement strand
GTGGGGGCTCTGGCTGTTTCAGATAGGCACCAGCACGGGTTCATCTCAAAAAATGGCATTGCGTGCCCCTGGCCCATTCGAACAGTTTCACGACATCCACAAGTCGGCAGGCGATCTCTCGACTGCCATATGTCGTCTGCGAAATTCCCCGTCCTGTCGTGTCAACACAATTCCCCATACGACGGTCAGGCGACCGGCGGACAGAGTATTCGACATGGTGACCGCCATGCTTACGGCATCTTCTCTTACAAATTCTATCCCTATTATGCAAGGTTCGAGTGCCCTCAAACAGAATCTACGCAAAAAGCAGATCATGGGTCTCCTCTACAGGCATGAGATGTAAAGCGCAGTTTAGCAGGTTTTTCATAGAAAGCGATCATGAAAAGTGAAACCCTTGCAATCTGCCCATACCGGAGTTTGACGTAAAAGCCCTCAGATGAGGCCCGGGGCAAGTCCGGTGACAGAGTTCGGGCGCGATGCTTAAGCGGGTGTCGCATCTGGCGCCACTTTTAGATCCTGAGTCACACTGAATGGAAAATATTTTTGGGTATGCGGATTTTGTGATGGATCGAATGGGGTCGTCATGACAAAACCGGATTATGTGAGGGATCGGAAACCGTGGCGACATTTCCCCCCCCGCTTTCGACCGCCTGAGCGCGCATAAACATATTTGGAATCGGCAATTTAAGGCACATTCGGGCCGGATCGTCCCGCAAGAGCCCGTACTCACCAACAAGGGAATGGCCGTTTGTTCACCGTTCGTTTGACCATCAAACGAAACGCACTCCGTCCTACGATAAGGAACATGCGAGACGAAAGATGGGAGCTGAGCCAAGAGGTTTTTGGAGAAATTATGTCCGGTTTCTGGACAAATCCCCAGTAAACACAGAAAATAGTAATGAATACATTTGTTTGTAATTAGATCGAATAAGTGGGCCGGGTAGGGAGAAATGAACATGCCGAACAAATTCGGTGGGCAGTGGACCGCCATTAAGTTGAACGTCTTGCAACAGTATTTAAATGCGTACCTCAAGGTCATGAAAAACCAACCGTTCAATCTGGTGTACATTGATGCGTTTGCAGGGTCAGGTGCAGATTGCGGAAGGGCGTTTGATTGACGGGTCGACTAAAATAGCATTAGACACCAAGGGCCTCAACCATTACGTGTTCGTTGAGCAAGATATGAAACATGTCGAAGAGCTTCGACGTGTTTGCGAGCCTTATAAGAGGGACGGAGTGAATATCCGCATCTTGCCCGGGGACGCAAACGACCGTCTTCTTTCGCAGGTCAAGGGTTACCCATGGAAAGTGCGAGGCGTAGCATTTCTCGACCCATATGGAATGGAGCTTCAGTGGGACACATTGAAAGCACTAGCGCAAACCAAGAAGCTTGACATATGGTACCTTTTCCCACTCGGCGGACTCTACCGCCAGGCGCCCAAGGACCCAATTCATATTGACGAGGTCAAAAGAACCGCGATCGACCGGATATTGGGAACCCCCGAATGGTACAACACTCTCTATCGAGAATCGCGGCAGCCAACACTGTTTGCAGAGTTTGAGCGGCCGGAACGCGCTGATGTTGACGGGATCGAACGTTATGTTAAGAGACGCTTAGAAACCGTGTTCGCGCATGTGGCGGGTCCATTGCGCCTTCCAAAGGGTGGCCCGCCGCGATTTTCGCTGTTTTTTGGTGTGTCAAATCCAAATCCATCTGTTGGCAAAATCGCCATAGACATTGCGGATCATATTCTGAGGCATGCTTGATTGGAGGGCCGAAGCCATGGGAATGGGAACACATATTGAATGGACGGATGCCACGTGGAATCCGGTGACGGGATGCACTAAGGTAAGCCAAGGATGTACACATTGTTACGCAGAACGGATGGCGAAACGGCTACAGGCCATGGGTGCCTCTAACTATAGCCAAGGATTTCGAGTAACCCTCCACCCCGACATGCTTGACAAGCCGCGTCGTTGGAAACAGTCCCGTCGGATATTTGT
>JAMCTO010000012.1:0-3475 GCA_023381095.1 Bacillota bacterium | reverse complement strand
GTGGACCCGGGATCCCCCACAGCTTCCGCATAGGCCGGAATCCGTGGCAGGTTTTGGCATCGACGAGCCCTTCGGTTCGTGTTGTCTTGACTCAATATCTCCCGGCTAATAATTTTCGGAACAGTCCCGTCGCATATTTGTCAACTCCATGAGTGACCTTTTTCACCCGGACGTCCCGGACAGTTTTATCTATGAGGTATTTCGGGTGATGGTTGAGACTCCATGGCACACATACCAGGTTCTCACCAAAAGACCCGAGCGGTTGGCCCAAATGGCTGGCATCTTGCCGTTTCCTGCCAACATCTGGTGTGGCACCAGTGTGGAGTCCCAAGCGGTATTAGACAGGATCCGATGGCTTCAGGAAACCCCGACAACCATCCGGTTTTTATCATGCGAACCGTTGTTGGGTGCCTTGTCCAACCTACCGCTTGGCGGGATTCACTGGGTGATTGTCGGCGGGGAGTCCGGGCCCAGGTCCCGGCCGATGGACATCGCGTGGGCCCAGGAAATCCGGGACCAGTGCTTACAGGCGGATGTGGCTTTTTTCTTTAAACAATGGGGGGGGCGTTCAACGGACACAAGCGGGGCGCCTGCTTGACGGACGGACATGGGACGAGTTTCCCGGTCTACGCGAGATCGCTGTGCAGGGCCCCAATTAGCGCTGGTTGACTCGACAATCCCTCTGGCGGCTGCTGCTATGTGACCTTGGTGTTGTATTCTAAGAACGCACGGAGCGACAAACACTTCCATGCCGCATATACGGGGGCGTTAGCGCCACAGGCCTAATCGCTTAACTGCAATCGCACGGAACAAGAAAATACCGTTGTTATGGGTCATACGGCCTTTTTATGAAGAATTGTGTCGCTTCAGGACAACGCGCTGTGATGCTGGAGGGATCGGACGCTGAAAGGCGACAACTCTGACCAACCGTACATGGTTATCCAGAGCTCTTGACCACTAATGGTCGCAAGATGGCCCCCCAATCTCTCATACCAGTTACGGACAGGAAGGTTATTCTTAAAAACTGTCACAAACATCGACTTGGCGTGGTAATACTGAAACTGCTCCATCACCGAACGGAACAACGTCCTGCCTATGCTTTGACTCGGGTACTCAGGCAAGACGTCTATCGTGTTCAACACTCTGTCGAAACCTTCAGGAGGGTGATGCGGGAATGAACCCCTGGCAAATCCCACGATTTTGTCTTCATGACTGGCCGCATAACAAAAGGCATGGGGTTTCTGTAAGATGCCTTCGAACCGGCGGCACGTCTGATCCAGTGATAGGGAATAAATGAATTCGGAACGATACCGGTCTGTGTGGCTCTCATCACGTCGAAATAGACCTGTCCAACGGCGTCCAGTTCTTGAGGTTCAAGTGTCCGAACGTTCAGACCGGCACCCCTTCCTTAAGTGTCTTCAGACATCACCTTATTTAGTTCCGAGATATTTTACCAGTGAATGATTCAGGGTTATTGTCCCGTGTAGTCCGATTAACCCTTAGCGTACACACGAGGGAGTACAGGAAGAGATTCCGTCGAATCCACCCTTTCTGATCGATTGGCCGTATGGAGAAAAGTGGGTCCGATCAATGCGAGCCGTTCTGGTGGTATTCTCACGATCAACATCCGATGATCCCTCACAGAATCCGCATGCCCATATTTTTCTGCGAATGGAATGCAAGGCCAACGATTACTCGAACGACTTTGGCCGCAACTAGGATATGGCCGCATTCGTAGCATCGGTCTATCATGACAATCGCCGACTTGGCTAACAAAGAAGTGCCAAAAAGTCTACTAGACCCAGGTTTCCGGAATAATCTGAATGATGCGTTGATAGCCCGTGACAAATGCATTCTCTGTTGGTGTCGGATCTGAATCAACATAAGCCCAGGCTTTGTACTCCAAACTCTCCAATACTTCCATGCCGGCCTGAACCGATCATCTGCCGACAGATGGAGGCTCTGAATGGCCTTCATTTGTTCGGCCGCATCGCGTTGCGTACATTCCGACAACTTGTATGGAATCGGCACTGGCGCAATACTAGTGAATGAAACAAGAAAACGCCCTCATAACGAGGACGCTTTTACGCAGCACACAACAGAAGATGGTGAGTAGTGATTAAGACAGGGTAATATCCTGCCCGCCTTCATAAAGCCGGAGGGGATCAAGGTCAAGACAGTGATGAGGATCAAAATCGTTGCTCCAAGCGACAGTTCCATTGAGCACAGTCAATTCGCCAAAAAATACCCGATCATCCCGGAGCCGGGCAAAAACACCCCCCGATTCACGTAATGGCTGTGCATCCCATTGAATGATCTTGCCATCGTCAAACTGGATAATCAAAACATTCCCTACAGGATAGACTTGGACGACCGTTGGCAACATCCAATCACCTCCTAAGTGCAAAGGATCAATCGACAACAATTCTTGATTGTTCTGTGCCCGCTTCCAGGTTTCTAGCAACTCATCTCGATGAATTTCCGTCCATACCAAAGCCAGTTTCAGTCGTAATGTAGGCAAACGCCCTCGCAAAACAACGGATCTCCTGCTCCTTACCCTATAGAACGACCTGTTGATTATCCGCTAGCTCCCCATGGCACCTTTTACCGCAAGAGGCATTGCGACGGATACCGGCTTATCATCTTCTCATCTCGCCTGAATTCGCTAACACCTAACTCAATTTTTGTGGTGCAATCCATGACCTAAAGTCCGGCGGAATCTGGGCACACTGCGATCACCAATTGCTGCAATGCCTGACTCCTGCAGCCCGGTCTGATAAGTGGGTTGTGGAGATCACGCCTTTTATAACCAATACGAAAGGTCACATCAGGGAGCTACAAATGGAGTGCAGCCTGTCACTCGCTATGGCTGTCAAGTGAATCCCCATGAAGACCTGGCACATGAACATGACTCCAAGTTCCCAGATGTTAATAACGATTGGTCGTAAGACTGGCCGATGCATTGCCCAATGACAGCGTATCCGAAGCATTGGCGGACGACCCGGAAATATAGGTCAATGTCCAGTCATTCGCGGAGGGATGCCAAGTCGGCACGGACACCATGGACTGAATGTTCCGGGAACCGCTACTACTTATCGTAACTGTAGGATTGGGCAGAGAAAAATTAACCAGTGCGCCGGGCGCAATGGAATGGCCGTAGAGTTGCGGAATAGCGGTCACTTGATAGGTTGTGTGGGGCTCAACCCCCCTTAGGCGGCCCATCAAAATTAATTTTCAATATGCAAAGGAAAAGTTCCATGGGAAATGGAATTACATCATTAAAACCCCGCTCGCAAACATGAAAGTTGTTTCTATGTGCCGTCTTACCGTGGCACTGCCCGAGGAACTTGCGGTGGTATTGAGCACGGTACCGGATGAGGATTTCAGAGTCGTGATTTCTGCACTGACACTCGGCTGCCCCGGAAGAGCCGACAATATTTGCAACCCCGGCGCAGCGGGGTGAAATTGGAGAGAG
>JAMCTO010000011.1:5757-11094 GCA_023381095.1 Bacillota bacterium | reverse complement strand
GATATGCAAGATGTTGGCGCTAATTCATTCTAGCATGGGTTTAGCTAAAATGGCTGCCATCCGAGTCCCTGTGATCGGCTAAGGTTGTTGGCATTACGGTGAATACCCAGCTATTTTGTCTTCAGGTTAAGTGGGCAGGTCCGCCCGTTAGGAGAAAAGAGAAGAAATGCAGAGGACTAGTCCCCTGCATTTCTACGCTCACCACGAGTCGGGCCCAGCTAGGGGTTGCTGGGCCAGAAAATAGCGTGAAAATCCGGCACGGGTCGCACCAGTGCCAGAAGGCATAGAGCCGATACAAGATCTCCCCCTGACGCGCGACTTGGCGAGGCGTTCTGTCCAGGCGGGTCAGGGTCGCAGCCCGTGCGTGCCAATCGGCGCCGGTGGCGGTGGTTCCATGTTGCTCGACCGCACGTAGCCCATTTCACGCATCGGCCAGGTGGGTCGCTTCCCACCGTAAACGCCGGGGGAACTCGTCCTCATACGCGCTAACTTATGGTACGAAATCAGGTCTTACGCGCCGACACCACGAAGCGTCGCGACCGAGTCACTGTGCATTGGTCAGACCCGGAATATTCCCACCTTATGCGGGCCAATCGCGACGGGTTACGGCAGGCCGGGTTTTACGAGGGATTCTGGCGAACCCGGTCCGACCAACAGAGCCACTGCAATTGGCGATATCCACGCGACAAGATCTTCACACCGGGCTCGCCGTCACTTTTACCGCCTAGAAACCCGCCGAATTTGGCCATGGCCCGGACCTCATCGCGGAGCGTCAAGGGTTGCCCGGCCGGATCGGCTTTTGGGTGGTGGCGAGATGCTCCAACACAGCGATTTCGATGGGAGAGAACGCCACCGTTGACGATAGCTATACCAGGTCAGGGTGCGCTCGACGTCTGCTGCCGTAGTCACCCCAACGTCGTGACGAGTAACCCATGGAGCTGGTACTGGTTGGCAGGTAAATGATGTCATTTTCCTGCAGGTGATCAGCCTGGCGCGATGGCGTTATTTATCCCCAAAAGAAAAGTCTTGACACATCTAATAACATCATTGCGGTCAGAAATAAATTATAAAGTTTCAACAGAACTCAATGGCTGTCTTATCGTGGGAAACGCTTGCGACGTTTGCGGTTTGTGATAGACTTCCGGTGAGGTGAAGGATATGAGTCAGCATGACGTTCCTAAAGCCCTCGCCATTGTCCGGGAGCACTTTGAAGAAATTGATGCCACATTAACACCGTTTCCGGCCCTGCAGGTCCAGGCGGCCACAGGGGAAGTGCTTCAGCGATTGATCAACCGTCCCGCTGTGGGTCAGCGTCTCCTGCCCTCAACAGAAGCGGCACACCTACTGGGAGCCAGCCCCGATTCGTAACTACGATGGTGTGAACAAGGCAGCATACCGGACTACCGCACACTTGGGGGTCATTGGCGTATTGCCCGCACAGACCTTGACCAAGTCGACGCCTTTCGCAGGGCTCTCGAAGCGGTCAGCAAAACCCATGGAACAGATTCCCAACTCGACCCCTCTGACGGTCGCAATCGCTCACCGTGATCATCCCGTCAACAAACAGGGGATCAACGACATTTTTATCCAACTGTATACGGGGGCTCTCAATTCCGGATTTCTGGCCGCGCTGCCGGAGCGGGGGTGGAAGACGCTATGCGTGCTGACCTTGCACATGGATCCCACCCAAACCCAATTGTCCACGCTACCTCAGCTAACGGTGGTCCTTATCCAATGAGTACACTCAAACAACCCAAACGCAGACAAGCGCTCGTACTCCCCCTCGTTCTCTTGTTGGTCTTTGGCATCATTTCGTATGGCCTGTACATTGAGGCCGCAGACACCATTCAACAAGCGGCACGGGTTGGGGCACGAACGGCCACCATTGGCGACACGTTGGGTTACCCTGGGGACTTAGCCGAAATCCAACTGGCCGACGGACAACCACCGAATGTGTATGGCGTAGTGGATGATCAAATTAATAATGATACCCCCTTGATCTCGGAATCCGGCACCTTCGCAAAATCTTAATTACCTACGCTGCCGTCATTGGCAAGCTATCCAATCCCCAACAAAACGACGTTGTGATTCACTTCCATTCCTGGGTTACTACCCCACAAATTGAGATTGTCCAGGCGTATCAGATGATGGTGCAAACGATGCCACCTTCCAGTCCCACCGTGTGCTCATACGGCAGCGTCGGTTTCCCGTTCAGCCAAAACCTTCCTCTCATTTGGGAGGGCAAATGTCCGTATACGCGGCGGGTATGCCCCGCTAAATCCCTTACGGTGACTGAATGGACCAAATTCTTGCGACTAATGGCCCCTTGACTCTAGTCCTTTGGGATGGATATGGTTAAAAGTGGCGCATTGCCATTCTACACTGGGAGGCGAAGGGGAAATGCAGTTTGCTTTTAACGAGCCCTTTGATTCATCACCCTGGTTACAGCAGATGCGTGAGGGACTAACAGCCACGATGCAGCATTACGGACACCTGATGGCCGCGAGCGTTGATGCCGCGCAATTAGTGTTTCATGTCGTCAATCCTAATCGTCCCCGCCCGTTTCGACGGCAGTCCAAAGCGGTATTTGTTGTCGGCATTGCCGAAGGCGAACCCATAGGGGATAATCCCTTGGCAAGCACCTACCCCATTCTGTTGCGATCATTATCTAATCTTCTCATTTATTGCGGTGCGCACCCCCAGCAATGGGCTTATCTGATCACACCAGAACTGGGATGTTACGCCGCACCCGAATTGACTCAGCAAACCCAGTGGTTTGATGCCCTCTATACCCGGATCGCCCCATTGGCCACGTCCCATCTGGTGATTGAAAATCACTTTGACTGGGACTTGCCCGATGACTTGGCGGATGGCACCGTCGTCACAGACCAAATGCGCGCTGCCAGTCGGGTATTGGATGCGTGGCATCTTTTCCCGACCCCTTATCCCTTACAACACATATTGCCCCCCGAGGATTATCGACATCTCCAGCGGGTCTTCGGAATCGGAGGGATCAGTTACGGCAATCTGAGTGCGCGGCATGACGCCACCCGATTTTGGATGTCAGCCAGCGGCATCGACAAAGGACAAATTGGCATCGTCAGCAGGGACATCCTGCTCGTCACCGGCTATGATCCCGTACTCAACGCCATGCGTCTGTCGGTTCGTCCCGGATCTCATCCACTGCGCGTGTCAGTGGATGCCGTTGAACACTGGGGCATCTATCGATCCCACCCGGAAATCGGGGCGATGATCCACATCCATGCATGGGTAGACGGCATTCCCAGTACGGCCGTCAATTACCCCTGTGGCACAGTCGAAATGGGGCAAGCCATGGCCGATGTGCTGGATCAGGACCCGCATCCGGAGCGTACCATTATTGGCTTGCGCAACCACGGCATTACGGCCACGGGACCGGATTTCCCCGACATCTTGTCTCGACTGGAAAACCGGGTACGAACTCAGGTGCCCATGCAGTAGACGCCGTACGCTTCCCCTCCCTCCGATCCTGAGGCAGGGGCATTGTAGTTTCACGTTTTACCCGGCAGAGAATAATTGGGGAAGGAGATTGTCTGATGAGCGCATCCCGGCTAATTCGCGCAGCGATTTTGCCTGACTATGACCAACCGATCGAGGTGACAACCGTAACGCTCGATGCGCCCCAACACGGCGAGGTGCTCGTAAGACTCGTCGCTGCGGGCGTTTGCCATTCCGATGGGCACGTGGTCACGGGCCATTTACCGTTACCCACCCCTATCGTGCTGGGACACGAAGGCGCAGGAGTTGTGGAAGAAGTCGGTATAGGAGTTACACACTTGCGCCCTGGCGATCGCGTGATGGTGTCGTGGATTCCAGCCTGTGGACACTGTTGGTGGTGCGTGAATGGGCAACCCGAACTCTGCGAGCAGGCCAATACCAGTGCTGTCACCGGAGAACGACCCGATGGCAGCACACGGCTCCACTGGCATGGCGCTCCCTTGTATCCCTTTTCTTCCGCGGGCACATGGGCCGAAGCCGCAGTGGTTCCGGCAACGAGCGTCGTGCCAATTCCCGATCAGTTGCCCTATGCCGAAGCCGCGCTTCTGGGTTGTGCCGTGCAAACTGGAGTTGGCGCTGCATTACGTTCGCCCCTTCGGCCTGGCGATACCGTAGCCGTCATCGGCTGCGGAGGCGTGGGATTGAACATCATCCAGGGGTCACGCATTCGGGGTGCCTCCACCATTCTGGCTGTAGATCCCTCCGCCGAAAATCGTGAATTAGCCCTGATTATGGGTGCGCACCATGCCATCAATCCCTCCCAAGAGGACGCCCTCACCGCCATACTGGATTTGACCGCTGATCGAGGGGTTGACGTTGCCTTTGAAGCGGTGGGGCAACCCGAGTTAATCGCATTGGCCTTTGCGGCCGCAAGGCGGGGAGGCACCGCAATCGCTGTAGGCGTCCCCACACCCAACGCCACCGTGTCGGTGAATGCCTTTGCGTTTGCGTCCCAAGAAAAAACCTTGACCGGATCCTGGTTTGGCGGCAGTTACGCCCCCCGAGACGTGCCCCGCCTCATCGCGTTATGGGAGCGTCAACAACTGCAATTGACTTCCTTGATACGTCGGCAATATCCTCTTGATGCCGCTGGCGAGGCCCTCTACCAATTGCTGCATCATCCGGCCGGACGCAATCTCATTACCTTTCCTTCCTCACCGATTCCCCCCGATATATCCGAGAAAGGCGCATAAGGAGGTACGTCATGCCCATTTTTGATACCCCTGAGATTCTGGAGACGATCCTCGGAGGATTTTTCGAACGGTTACGCTTTGTGGAACAAGCATACCTCATTTATCAAATCGGAGGCACGATGGAGTTTGTATTTAGAAAACCCGACACACGTATTCGGTGGGTCCCGCAACCGCAAACCGCCGCGACCCCTTTCACAGTGGCCTATGGAGTGTCCACTGAACCCGTTCTCCTGACCTTTGAGCAGGACGGCGACACCGCACATCGCTTCTGGCTCGGACGCGTCAATTTACAACAGGCCCTGGCACGCCAACAAGTCATCGCTCGCGGCCCATTGTCGCGTGCCATGAAATTGATCCCCCATCTCGATGAAATTTATCCGTTGTACGCGCAGTATCTGGAAGATGTCGGACATCCTGAGTGGATAGGGGGAACCCGCCCATGACCGAATCCTCCCAACACCCATGGATTGATGGCATTCCCCAACCAGGGCACGGCGTTCCGTTGGATGTGATCTCACCGTCCTCCGGGGAGGTTTTTGCCACAGTGTCCACCCCAAATCCCCAAGAAATTGAAGAGGCTTGTGCGCTGGCTCTCGCCGCCCATCTC
>JAMCTO010000011.1:0-5747 GCA_023381095.1 Bacillota bacterium | reverse complement strand
GGAGCGTCAACGGATCATGATGCACGTAGGTTCGTTAATTCGCGAACAGGATCAGGTCTTGGCTCGAGGCATAGCGGAAGAAATGGGGATGCCTTTAGGGGCGGCACGATTTATCGAAGTGCCCTTTGCTGCAGCCACATTCGAGTACTTCGGCGGACTGATCCCGCAAATTCACGGTGAAACGTTACCAATGGACATCCCCGGTGCCCCTCCGGAATATTTGACCTATACCTTGCGACAACCGATAGGAGTCTGTGGATTAATCACCCCTTGGAATTTTCCCTTGCTGCTGCCATCGTGGAAAATTGCGGCCGCACTGGCTGCAGGATGTACGGTCATCCTCAAACCCGCCCCGGAATCACCACTCACCGCCTTGCGCTTGGCTGAAATTCTTCAGGAGGCAGGAATTCCGCCAGGCATTGTCACAGTCTTGCCTGGAAATGACATGGTTGGTGCCGCATTGGTACGCCACCCTTCGGTCGCCAAAATTTCTTTTACAGGTGATACCTCGACGGGGCAGGCGATCCTCGAAGGTGCCGCTCCAGGGCTAAAACGCGTCAGCCTGGAGTTGGGCGGAAAATCCCCCGTAGTTGTTTGCCAAGACTTTAACGTGGATCAGGCTGTGTCCCAATGCCTCTTTGGTATCTTTTTTAACGCGGGGCAGGTCTGCCAGGCCACTAGCCGTATTTACGTCCATGAATCCCTTTATGAACCATTTCTCGATCAATTTGTGGAGCGTACTCGCCAATTGCGTGTCGGCATGGCCACAGACCCTGCGATTGACGTGGGCCCAGTGGTTCTCGCGGATCGTCTGGCAATGATGGATGCCGTAGTCCAAGAGAGTATCCAGGCGGGCGCCCGTGTGCTGGTCGGTGGCCATTCCCTCCCTGGACCCGGTTATTGGTACGAACCGACCGTTGTAGCAGATGCCGATCGCCAAATGACCGTGATGCAACAAGAACTCTTTGGCCCGATAGCCGCAGTGCAACCGTTTGCAACGGAGCACGATGTCTTAACCGAAATGAACGCCTCGCGATACGGACTCGCGGCATCCGTATTGACTCACGATGTGCGTCGCGCCTTACGGATGGCGCGGGATATTGAAGCTGGCACCGTCTGGGTCAACACCGTGCAAGTGCTCTCCCCTACTGCGCCCTTTGGCGGAGTGAAAGCGAGCGGGATGGGAAAAGAGCTCGGCATGGAGGGTCTTCAAGAATATCTGACGACGAAAACCGTGATTGTTGATCTCAACGAGGATCCCATGACCTATTACTAGCACCATGGAACATCCCGTCCCCATCATCGATCAAAGGAGCTCCATTCATGATCAAAGCCGTGCTGTTTGATTTAGATCAAACCCTCTTGGATATAGACGGGGATGCGTTCTTAGAAGCGTATGTGGAAGCCTTAGCCGCATTCATGGCCCCGTTGGTCAACCCCGCTGACTTTCGCCAAGCCCTCTGGTCTGCGTCCGTTGCGGCATTGACTGAGGACCACCCTGAACGCACTAATCATGCTGTGGTCTGGCATGCGTTAGGCACCCAACTAGGCGTCGCCACAGACCGGCTGGAAACCCATGCAATGGCCTTTAATGCGGCGGATCTACGAGTGATTTGCCCAGGAGGAAGCCCGAAACCGGGTGCCCATGACGCAGTGAGAAGTGCTCAACAACACGGGTTAGCTATTGCTGTCGCCACGACGCCAATTTACGATGTCTCGGTCATTCGCGAACGCTTGCGACGCGCCGAATTGGCCACAGTCGGATGGGACGTGATTGCCAACGATCAATTTTATACGACCAAACCCCACCCGTCATATTTTCTTGAATTGGCACAGCGATTGGGCGTCGCCCCTACGGAGTGTCTGATGGTAGGCGATGATTATTTTGCCGATTTGCCAGCGCGCAAGGTGGGGATGGCTACATTCTATGTTGGCCCTCCATTACGCGGAGTTAATCTCGGCCCCACGGGAACTTTGTTAGACTTACCTCGGCACTTGCGAGATTTAGCCTAGGGTTCGCAAAAAAAATCAAGGGGGTTTTGACACTCAAAACGGGCCCCCCTCGCGGATACTGTATTCGTGGGAAACTAGTGACGGAGGATCTGATGATGTGGTCTACGCTCCTGACTATTTCGCAAAAGTCCCTCATCCAATGTCGTGGGGCCCTGTTACACTACACGATCCACCGCGTATTACCCAATGATCCTCTGATCGAGTCAACCACCCCGGCCTGAAGGGGGTGTGGCTCAAAATTGCGGTCTCCCAGATTATGCCACAAGTGACGGGAAACCCGGGGCTTGTGGCATGTACGGTTAAGCATCCCATAACTCCTGCTACCAGCCCGATCGACGGCGCACGCGGAGGGTGGCGGTGGCTCGCGCCCCCGATGGGATCCATTGCTTCCCCCGGCGGTGAGTCGTTGCTTGAATACACTTGTGCTGTCGCCTTCCACGATGCCGGGTCCCATCGGCAGCCCCAAGCACGGACTTGCGCTGGGCCAGAACATAGCGTAGACCTCATGAGACACCCGTCAAGGCTCAATAAACGCTGCGCGGCCCTGACGGGTTCACGGTGTGACCCTGGGAGGCATCAAATGATGAACAATCTTACACCATTAACGTTTTGTTATTCGCACGAAAACCACATCACTTCCGGCATGACCCTGGGGTGCGTCCCAGGAACTCCGACCGTAATCGGCGTGTTACCCGGTGACACGTTTCTTTAGAGGGGCTTCGTCCACGACGTTCGCCTCTTTGAGCGTTTGATGCTTTCACCCACGGGCACTCCTTAGTGATTCTGCGTCGGCCATTTTGGTGAGATTCGACTGGCGTTTTTGCGGAAATGCTGCTGGCGTTTTTGAAGAAATTTCATCGGCAACTTTGGTGAAATGGTCTTGGCTTTTTTGGAGATTTTCAGTTCATAGATCGCTAGATAAGTCAGGTTAAAGGGCACAGCCTCCACTGCACTTACTAAAGAAAAGCACCGGTTAGGATTGGACCTATCGCTTGGACAAGAAACTGGTAAAATGTCGCAGGTGTTTTCGTGGAAAGGTGTCACCGGGTGACACGACGGGGACCTCTGGTATATTGGGTAAGCTGCGCGGACACAACTCACCTGCGCCCCACGGAGCCATCGGTGCGGGGATGGGATTTAGTCTGGGGAAGTGTAAACCTAGGGTACGCTGCCAGGGCTCTTGAAGCCCAAAGCGGCGGAAAAGATCTGCGGGGTCGATTGCGCACTCGGCATTATCCTACACACTCGGTTTTTTTCCCTCTCTCGAAACAGGAGCGTAAATCCACTCCCGGGTCGCGCCCACGAGACCGGAACGGTTTTCACGCCGCAGTTCGAACACCTCACGCGGGATTGACGCGCCTGGATATAGCAGGCGTACTGGGTGGTCGAGGCCCAGTTGGATCGTACGGCGGGCCAATTACAGCTCACAGTGGACTTTGTCCGCGGCGCGCGGTTTTCATGTCCAGCGTGTGGGGCCGAGGATTGTTCCGTCCATGATACGGAACCCCGTCAGTGGCGGCATCTGAACTTCTTCGGTGAATGATCGGGCGTATTGGGTCAGGAATGCGGCCCGACATTACGCGCCACCAGCTTGTTTTCGCATGACAAAGCCACGGATCCCCTCACGTTGGCGCTCACGTGGATTGTGGTGGATCAGGTGATGGATTCCGACCGCATCGTGCAATTGGGTGTGGGATTGCCCCTGAACTGGTATGGTTCCCAAAAAGACGCCTTCGCCTTGGCCCCGGCCTTGACCGGTTCCGTCACGGTGGGTTCCCAAGCGCTGGTGGTCGAACAGGTGCAGGTGTTTCCGCAAGCGGTGGGCGCTTTAGTCAGCATCGCGGATTCCCCGGTCACCGATGTCATCGGGTTGGTCGATATTGGCTATCGCACGGTCGACTATTTGATTGGCCAGGTGAATGAGGGGATCCGCCGACCGCTGACGGCGCCTGCCACAGCCATCATTTCGCCGGTCATGGTGTCCCCATCCTGTCGCGCTCAAGCTTGTCTAACGATAGCTCAATAAGATACCGAATCATGTAGCTCTCCGACGGGCTTCCGGGCCAGTGCTGGGCTAACTGTTGGATACGGTCACGCAATTCCGGCGGTACCCGTATTGAGATATGTTGTACGTGTGTCATGCGCTATCCGATCCCCCTATCATAAGGCCGCTTCGTCAATCTCCACAAAAGCAATCGGATCCGGCAAGTGCGGCGGCCAGGCCTCCCCGTGTTTTTTCATACTCACCAGGTAGCCGCGAATGGCGTCCTGCGCCATCGCTAGGGCTTCGTCCCGCGTATCGCCTTCGGTCACACAACCAGGAAGCGCCGGAACCCGGGCAATAAATCCACCCTCCTCCGCCGTTTCTAAAATCACTGCAATATGCATGGGCTTCCTCCTTAAAACGTCCGGATCACAGCTGGCGGAATTCGTCTTCGGTGACCCCCGCCTGTTTGATGATGGCCCGGAGCGTGCCGCGCCGTAAGTCGTGCGATCCATGAAACGGAACCACTGTCCGCTGATGCTGTGGGCCAATTAGGATATAATGACTGCCCGACACATGATCGACAACAAATCCTAACGTCTTCAGCTTGCGTAACACCTCAGGTGCGGTCATGCTGCAGCTCCCTATGATACTAATTATAATACAAATACCCATGATTGTCACACAACAAATACTAGTGGATTGAACCACGACACCCATTCGGTTGTATGCCCGGTTTCTACGGTCTGAAAGGTTCCCTAGAAAAAAATAAAAAAATTGATCGCAAAACAAAAAAATCATTTGCAATCAATTTTTGCGTAAAACCATGCAGAATTGCCCGGCACTATTGACCCAAGATCGTGAAACAGCCCTTTTGCGATCCATTTCCTGAGATTTTGTTCGCGATCAGATCGCGGCCATCACGACGGCAAAAAAACGCAAAAAGAGGCGATCTAGATCGAGTCCACGATCAAGACCGTGCCAATGGCAAGCGCGACCAGCAATGCCAATGTGCCGAGGTCACTGGGCGCACTGACTGCCGGTTGAGTGGTCGTGGGCTGGTGGGATGTCGTGGGCGGTGCCGTGACCGGAACGGCACAGGTATAGACGGTCTCCTGGGGAACAATGAAGTTGGGGTTCGTTATTGCGGATTGAGATCCATGATTTCCGTGAAATTCCGGCCCGCTGTGCAATGCTGGAGAGCGTCTGCCCGGTTTGCACCACCACGGGACAGCCGGGTTTCGTGGCCGTGGCTGGTTGACGCCCGCTCGGGGGCGGCTGGGGCAGGGGCAATTGATGGCTCACCGGCAGATTGTCGATCACAAACTGGCCTAAGACGGATCCCCCGATGTGGGCATCGACCCAAACAAACCCGCCATTGCCTTTCGTGACCGCGACGATCCCGGAATTGATCTGCACGGAGTTATCCAGCGTACTGGCTGAAGAAACCCGGGACAGGGTCCGCTGTGATACGGCACGCCGATATTGCTTTGGGGTGTGCTGGTGCAAAAGGCCAGGGATAACGGGAAACCGGGAATCAGGGAGTGCCAACTGTAGTCACTCGGATTGACGTCCCACGGTCGCCATAAGGCATTGGCCACACCGGATAGATCCGGCGCAGGGGTTGCGGGTTCCTGCCATGCGTTCATTAGGGTTTCCCGGTTACGACTTTGACCGCCGTGCAATAGACTGGAGGCGTGAAAGTATGGCCAGTCCGCCCACAAAATGACCAAGCCCTCCCCCCGCCTGA
>JAMCTO010000010.1 GCA_023381095.1 Bacillota bacterium | reverse complement strand
TTAAATAGTAACACAAATGTGCCGTTAGGCCACAAGACGGTCGCCTGACGGCGAGCGCCGTAAAACCCCGCCCTAAACAGCGGGGTTTTACGGCGCGCTGGATAAAATGGCGCCTAACCCTCCCACAACTCCCGTGACTATAGCCAGGCCCGTGACTGCCCATGGCTCCCATTTCGGGTGAAATAGACGGGGCATGCTCCGTTCGACATGCGTCATTACTTGATCTTCCCCTCCTCAAACTTTCCCTGGTTCTCTCTCAATACCGGAGGTTCAGCCCTCCGTCAACCCTGAGTGTATGGCCGGTAATATAAGCCGACTCTCGGTCCTCCAAGAGGAAGCGAATCACCGGCGCAATCTCTTTGGCTCGTCCCAAACGTCCTAGGATGATGTTGTTCTGAATCTCTTGTGCCCAATGGAAATCTGCAACTCCCATTCCGTCGGCCAAGGCTCCCACCATGATTGTATTTACACGCACTCCGTCTTTTCCCCATTCTACTGCCAAATGTCGCATCAGTCCTTCCAATCCCGCTTTTGATGCGCCATAGACGGCAGCAGGTCCCCCGGCACTGGCCATGAAAGCGTCGACACTGGAAACGAAAACAATGCTCGCTGGAGCACGGAGGATGGGTTTCACGATCTTAGCCAGTTCGAATGCCGATCGGAGGTTCACATTCATCGTCTGTTCCCACTCTGAAGCAGTTGAATTGAGTGCAGCGTCGCTATAAATTACTCCCGCCAAATGTACTACCCCACTAATCTCCCGGACATGAAGTTGACGCAACCCTCTGGAGACTTTTTCGGCTAGGCTCAGGGGATCTCTTAGGTCCGCCTGAATCCATTCCACCCGCTCCCCCATATTGACGGAAGAGCGCCGAATTCCTATGATATGCCACGATGGATCAATTAGATCGACCAAGGCTTGACCTATGGCTCCACTAAGACCAGTCGCCAAAAGAACACGTGACTTATGATTCACAATATCTGCCTCCTCAGCATATTCTCGCCAATCCCGGGCAAAGATTGGTATGATAGCCAGTATGTTGTTGATATCGAGAAAGGATGAATATCATGGCAGAACCTACTTTCCGTTTTAGTCCGCGCCCGAATCGGGCTCAAGAAATTCGTTGGCATCAATGGGCACCCCAGGCGTTTCAGAGAGCGAAGGATGAAGATAAGCCGATACTGTTGTCTATTTCGGCAGTTTGGTGTCATTGGTGTCATGTCATGGATGAAACGACCTATTCCGATCCCCAAATCATTTCCCGCATAAATTCTGACTTTATTCCCGTTCGCATTGACAATGATCAACGACCCGATGTCAATCAACGCTACAACATGGGTGGATGGCCGACCACCGCTTTCTTATCCCCGGCCGGTGAAATTATTACGGGCGGCACTTATATCACCCCTGAGCAAATGACTCCACTTCTCGACCAGGTCCTGGATTATTGGCGTGAGCACAAAACCGAAATGGGCGACACACTCAATCCCCCGGGAGAGCCCAACATTAATCCCCAAGCCGACAGTCCAACACCTGAATCCGTTACCAAAATTATGGAAGCCATCAGAGACCAATTTGATCGAGCCTATGGCGGTCTCGGCATCGCGCCCAAATTTCCCCAACCTGATATTTGGGACTTGTGCCTTACCTATTTTACCGCAAGCGGTGACGGGTGGTCGGCGGGAATGGCAGCACGCACGTTGGATGCCATGGCTGGATCAGCTTTATTTGACGGCATTGGCGGTGGATTTTTTCGTTATTCGACCACCAGGGAATGGACCATTCCCCATTTTGAAAAAATGTTGGACGACAATGCTCAACTCATTAAATTATACCTTCATGCCTATCAGGTGCTGGGAGACGAGACCTACCGGCAGATAGCTGACGCAACATTAACATGGGCTAATAAAAACCTTCTCAATCTGAGTGGCCTGTGGGGCGGGTCTCAAGACGCCGACGAAGAATATTATGGATTGTCTCAAGAAGATCGCGAAAAGAGAGAAGCTCCTTTCGTAGATCCCATCCTGTACACCCATGCCAATGCACAAATGATTTCCGCACAACTTTTGGCCGCATCCCTTATTAATCCCACAGGATATGCCCCCATTGCCTTGACCGCCTTGGAGGCGATATGGGACCGGATGTGGGAGGAGGGCGCAGGATTATTCCATTATGACGACGACGGGGAAGCCAAAGTGCCCGGGCAACTCATTGACATCTGTCATCTCACCAATACTCTCATTGACGGATATGAATTCACCGGCGATCCCCTATACCTGGAAAGAGCCCAATCCCTTATTGGTTATGCCGACCAAGTGTTAAAGGCAGACAATGGAGGTTTTTACGATCATCTTGATACTCCGGATGCCGCCGGCCGCCTCAAACACCGGCAGCAGCCCTTGAATGAGAACGCGATGATGGCACGGGCTTTTCTGAGACTGGGGGCAGTTCTCGACGATGAGTCGTGGAGTGCTCGCGGTCGGAATCTCATTGCAGAATTTTCTCCGATGGCTGAAGAGCAAGGTGTATTCGGATCCTTGTGGGCAACGGTGGCGGACCGTGTTCATGCCCCTCTTCTAGCGGCCACGCTCGTCCAGTCGCATCATCGTCCCGGCACCCAATTGCGTCAGGCCATTTATGGTCTCTTTGACCGTAACCGTATCGTGCGAACTTGGCCGGTGGGCACTCCCGAATTTGCTCAAAGCGGATATCCTGAAATTCCCGTTCCGGCTTTGTATATCTGCCAAGGGCAAACCTGTTCTGCCCCCGTCACCGATCCCGAAGGAATCCTCCCTGCTCTTCAACAACTGCAACAAGCGACCGTAACCGAATTGCCAGGCACTCCGGAACCCAGCGGGTCTCCACCGTCTTAAGACGTGAATCTCTCCAATTCCCCAAGATTCTTTTCGATTAGACAAAAGAGGCACCGCGGATGAATTTTTCATCGGCGGTGCCTTTGCCTCTCTCCTGCTTACGTGTTCTTAATCTTTTCATAACACAACGTTAATCTCATGTTAATCTGATCTTTACTCCCTCTTAAAAGCCGGCTGTCACAATAATGGTAAAGATTTAACAATCTACACAGGAGGATGAGTATGGATACCGATAAATCCGGCCTACTCGACACACTTAACGATTCGCCTTTAAGCCTCTTTCATTTGCGGGCTGTCGTCACCGCAGGAATGGGCTTTTTCACCGATGCTTATGACCTTTTCATTATTGGCGCGGCCTTGGTTCTTATCAAAGCACAATTTTCTCCGAGCAAAGAAATGCTCGGCTTACTCGGATCTACAGCGTTGATTGCGGCCTTTGTCGGCGCATTTGTATTTGGCCGCTTGGCCGATATGTTGGGACGCAAAAAGATTTATGGATTGGAAGCCGCTATTATGGGTGTGGGCGCCCTGGCTTCGGCATTTTCTCCCAATATGATTTGGCTTTTGGTGTTTCGCTTCATCATGGGATTAGGAATCGGCGGCGATTATCCCGTCAGTGCCGTCATCATGAGTGAATATTCTAATAAGCAAGACCGTGGGAAATTAGTCGGATTGGTATTTTCCATGCAAGCTCTGGGTTTGGTAGCAGGGCCTGTAGTGGCTCTTACTCTATTGGGTTCGGACATTCCTCACAACATTGCTTGGAGACTTATGTTGGGATTGGGAGCGATACCCGCTCTAACCGTCGTCATGCTCCGGCGCCGCATGCCTGAATCCCCGCGTTATACGGCTCTGGTCCGGGGACAGGCCCGCGAGGCATACGATAACCTGTCACGGTTTGCCGGCACACGCGCCCCCGTGACGGTCCAAGACCAACATGTTACGCGCCTCGGTTTTTGGGAATTCATCACCAATCGTAAGTATCTTCTCACCTTGATTGGCACCGCCGGTACCTGGTTTGTATTTGACTATGCTTACTACGGCAATTCCATTTCTATGCCGCTCGTCTTAAAAACGGTGGCTCCTCATGCCTCCGACCTGACGAGCATGGCCTGGTCCCTAATCGTTTTTGTGGTGGCCGCCGTTCCCGGATACTTTCTCGCGGTCAGCAAAATGGACAAAATCGGCCACAAAAGACTGCAATTGATAGGGTTCGTTTTTATGGGACTGGCCTTTGGAGTCATTGGACTCGTCCCTCATCTGACTCACATGATTATCCCCTTCTTGTTGGTGTTCGGAGCCAGTTACTTCTTCGCGGAATTTGGACCCAATACGACGACGTTTGTTCTCTCCTCTGAGTTATATCCCGTAAGTATGCGGACAACCGGCCACGGCATTTCGGCAGGAATTGCCAAATTCGGTGCCTTCCTCGGCGTGTTTATATTCCCCACTTTAACGAGCGCCTTCGGAATCAAAGGCACTTTATTGATTACCTTTGTCTTCGCGGTGGCCGGATTCTTTTTGACTCTGCTTTTACCGGAACCCAAAGGCCGCAGTCTGGAATCCATTTCGGATGACACGATTCCCTTCACATCCCGAGCAGTCAATTCTTAAATACCCAGGGGGGCAAAATCACGAAAGATAGCGCACGGCGAAA
>JAMCTO010000009.1 GCA_023381095.1 Bacillota bacterium | reverse complement strand
CGAAAACCCAGCGTTAGGCATCGCAACATTATCGGTCGCGGACATGCTGCAGAACCCCCATCTGGCGCAAGCCGTTTCCGATCAAGGCTTCGGACAATTCTTCACAATGCTGCAATACAAAGCCGAGCGCTACGGCACGTCCCTGGTGACGGCTGATCGCGGGTTTCCCTGTAGCAAACTTTGCTCTACGCCTGGCTGTGACTACTTGAACAAAGATCTGACATCAAAAGATCGTGAGTGGACCTGCCCGTTCTGTGGGGTAACCCATGACCGCGATATTCACCCAGCGATTGATTTGCAACGGCTGGCCACTACAACTGCCCTACCTGTGGCGACGCGTTCGGTAACGCACGCGACGAGGTTCGGAGGTCTTGCACTTTATCGGGAACCGAACTTCGACGGGAAAGTCATGCCTGTCAGACACGAAGCGAGACCCGCTGTCTATACGCTGGCGGCTTCGCGGCAGGGCCCCCTATTTATACCACATAATTGGACTGTAACTTAGCGGTGCAATGCATGGGGGAACTAATGAAACTACTCGATCGACATAAGGGGAGTCAAGCGGTGAGCCAAAACTGGCATGCTGAACTAATCACACAAGCGATGGCCGAGGACGTGGGCTGTATTATGATGCAGCACTCTTTATGGACTAAATATGGGGTGACCCAAGAATCAGCAAAACAGCGCGTCGAGTTATTGCTCAATCAAGGGGAATATGGCTTGGGTCTAAGGTGTGGCAATAAGCTGGCGGCATTTGCAATTTATGGCGATAAAACCTTCGGAGATCATGGTTATCTGCGGTTGTTAGGAGTAGACAAAATGTTTGTGGGCCAGGGGCTAGGTGGAGCACTACTAGACCTGGTAGAGAAAGATCTTGGAGAACACCAGATTGATCGGCTGTTCTGCCTTTGCAACTCGGAGAACCGTGGCGCCCTGCGATTTTATCAAAACCATGGATATGCCGTAGTAGGAAGACTGCCGGGCTGGACTCAACCACACTTGGATGAGGTGATTTTAGTAAAGCGGGGTCTTTCGTAAGAAAAAAACGGCGAGCCGGATCCCAATGAGTCATTTCAGCTGATTCAAAGGCCTGGCAAAAACCCCTTCATCATCGTCAGGCTGGTACAAAGTTTGTCTGACAATCACCGGATAATCCGCGGCAAACAAAGCATACTGCCTGACACTGTTTTCGAGGCAATCTGGCTACCTGAGGTGGCTTTTGTGACGTAAGAGGTGCCTGTACTGTCCCCGAAGTAGAGATGGTTATTCATCAGTTTCGGAATGATCACTGAAGGCATGGCAAGACCACTTCACGACTCCTGTTTCTCCACTCAGCACGTATTCTGTATCCGTGACTCTGATGCCGAAATACGGGTGCCGCCGCCTCAATATTCAACGGCAACTCCACCCTAATTTCCCTTAGATCCACTTCTGGATCAGCCATTAGACCTTCCATTTCATGGTTTCTGGTAACATCCTCGTGTTGATGGTGTCCCTGGAGCCTGATCCAATTCTTGCCTCGCGTGGAACCCGGAAATCCTTCCGTCTCAACACTGGCACATTTTTTCGCTAAATATGGGGTACAAGCTAGAAGTACAATAGTAATCAAGGAGGTGACCCCAATGAAAGTGATTCGCCCAATGTTCATCATGGCGGATTTGGCTCAACTACCCGACAACGGCAATCGCTATGAAAGGATCTGGCACTGGGGGAAACCGTGGAGTGCCATTAGCGAAGGCGGCCCAGTGACACAGGACTATGGCATTTAAGCGATGGGAGCGTCATTCGTCCATTCCTATGCTTCTCAGTCCGCAACGTAGGGTCATGCAAGAACAGGCGATGGGCACCCGTTCTTCCTTTTTTAGGCGGCGGCTATTTACTATTGTTTGACGGGACAAGTGCGGATGCCAAATACTTTGTAAAATTTGATCCAAAGAGCTCGCCACAGTCTAAGCGTCGGATCCTCAGTGGGATTCGTTACTCCGTTTGCCAAGGCACTGGCCAACGCCAAGAAAAAAGGCGTGGAGTAACGATACCTATGCTTTGATAATTGCCCGGGTTCCGGGTGTGGTCTTTGCGCATCTCCCCTGCGTTTAAATCTAGAAGACTTTCGCTCCACCGAAAGGTTAGTCATGATCCGGGACCTGGAAGAGAGTTTCATTGTGACGGGGTATCCAAGCATGGGCGGGGTGGTAATGACCACTATTGCCCCCATAACCTACAGTATCGGCTTGTTGATTAATTTGGGCCAACTGATGGCGGATACTTCCACATTTACTTTTGAATCGGCGGATCAATAACAGGATTTTTGCTTTTTAACGCGAATTTTTGTTGCAAAGGGGGCTATGCTATGTTTGTCGAATCGATAATGAATCCTTTTGCCCAAATCAAGGGTGATGTGCCTGTATCTATGGCACTGACGCAATTAAAAGAACATCCCGCTTTAATGATTACCTCATCTTCGCGGGAATTAGTAGGCGTGGTGGCGCGCGTGCATCTGTTGGAGGCGTTTGCCGAGTTCTGGATGGACCAAAGTTCCCATTCGAGCGATATCTTGCAGCGTCCGATTCGGGACTTTGCCCATCCGGCGACTAAGGTGAAATCAGGTACACCGGTGGAAGAGGCGATTAATACACTCTATCAAGGTGAAAAGGCAGTGGTCGTATTGGATCGGCATGGCAATCCAGCGGGGCTTATTTCCTGGCAAGAGGTGAATCTTTATCTTCGGGAAATTACTGGATTGAACGATAAAGATTCCGTACGCTTTTCCCTGGCATTGGCTGATGAGCCAGGACAATTGGCTCATATCGCCGATATTGTAGGACGGGCAGGAGCCAATATTACAGCGATAACCCTATCGGACCCCAAAACACTGAATTGGGTTCACTTAGTGCTACGGGTGGATCGTGCCCACGCTCACTTAGCACGGCAAGCCCTCGAGCGTCACCGTATCCAAATTTTATCCGAACATAATGAGTGAGGCTGCTGTTCGGGAAATAATTTTGCGACCCCTCATAGTAGAGTTAGATATTCTTCCAATATTGGCCGATAAAACTATCGCGGCCTGAACCACGGCGATATCGGGAATAGTGGGTCGGGTTTTTCAAGTAAAAATTCTGATGATAATCTTCGGCAGCATAGAACGGACCGGCAGGGACAATTTCAGTCACGATAGGCTTGGAGAATACGCCACTTTGTTGTAGTGAGGCTTTAGAGGCTTGGGCCAACTGGCGTTGTTCTTCGGTGTGGTAGAAAATTGCGGTCCGATACGAGGAGCCACGGTCTGCAAATTGTCCCCCGCCGTCGGTGGGGTCAATTTGACGCCAAAAAATATCTAGCAGTGTTCGATAAGAAATTTTGGCAGGGTCATAGGTAATTTGGACCGCTTCGGCATGGCCGGTGGTTTCCGAACAAACATCGTAATACGATGGATTGGCCATATTGCCGCCAGTATATCCCGATACAACACGGATCACGCCGGGCCATTGATCGAACGGCTTGACCATACACCAAAAGCAGCCACCAGCAAAAGTGGCCATCGATAAAGACGAATTGCTCGATTCGCTGGGTTCTTTGTTAAGCGAAGACATTGTCCTGTCCTCCCGTTAATGTTCCTG
>JAMCTO010000008.1 GCA_023381095.1 Bacillota bacterium | reverse complement strand
GTGATATAGACACCCGGGCGAGCGGGGGGTAAAATTCCTTTTTTGCGAAACGCTTGCGGAGTTTGCCCCACATGGTGACTAGAGTGAATTGAGCGACGGTTGATGGACCGTAAGGTGGTAACGAGGACATGGGGATCGATAGATAAGGTTGTGCAAAATGCCACATTTCCTACAGGGAAGAAGAGTGAATTGCCTCAATTATCGCCACGTGGGGTAAATTCAGCAAAAAGTTCCCATAACATGAAAACTACCCGCCCGCTCGCCAGAGCCCTTACGTAGAGCCACTTTTAGGCGATCACAACCCGACCGGAACTCGACCGCAACCCGACCGGGTGGTGCGTTTTTGCCCTTTCGGCATCTTTAGCCCCCGCGTCCCGCGGAGGCATCGAGAGGAGGCCATCGCTCCACGTGTGAGGCCTCTTGTGTTTCACCAGGGTGTCTATATCACGTTGCCCTCGACAGCACCATAATCCCGGCCAAAATTAAAGCGGACCTCAGAATAATGGAGGCTGAAAGCCGCTGATGCAGCAGTAGACGGAATGCCGCTAGCAACATCAACTGGCCGAGACCGATACTCAGTGGATAGGCGATCACGATCGTAGTGTTTCGAATGATACCCAGCCACGTGACAAAACTCGCGATATGGAGGCTCACGCAGGCAACCAAGGTGTAGGAAAGCGTGATAGAGAATTGGGGTCGGATTTGGACATGGAATGACGGGTTCACTAACCCGGCCTTCATGAGCAGAAGGGCCGCGGATGATATGATAGCGTAAAGGATCATCAACAACCAACTGGTCAGATTCATCGCGGCTCCTTGGGGATAATTGGCGGAATCGAACCCGCAGTTTCCTTGACGAAGAACAAAGGCCGCTGTTTGATTTCAGCGAACACGTGGCCCAAATATTCGCCCAAGATACCGAGGCTAAATAACTGAACGCCGCCAAAAATTAAGCTAATGCTAATGATGGGGGCCCATCCTGGTTGTGTGTTGTGGGAAAAAGCCTTGACCCAGAGGACATAAATCGCATAAAGCAACGCGAGGGCGATGCTCATTAAGCCCAACAGCAGGGACAAGCGTAATGGCGCCACAGAGAAGGACGTCAGTCCGTCAAGCCCTAGATAAACCATTTTGCGCCAGGTATTTTTCGAATGACCATACTGTCGGGGCCGAGGAACATACGGGATAAAGGTCTGAGAAAACCCGATCTAACTCACCATTCCCCGCAGAAATCGTTGCCGTTCTGGCATGGATCGGAGGGCCTGAACAGCCGTTGCACTTAACAAGCGGAAATCAGCACCCCCTGGAGTAATGGGTACGTCCGAGAGCCGATTGATGAGACGGTAAAATATCGCGGAGGAATACCGTTTAACTGGATTCACCGCGTCCGTCTCGGCCCGAATAGTGTTGACGACAGCGAACCCTTGTTGCCATTGGGCCACGAGTTGGGGCATAAGGTTGGGGGGATGTTGTAAATCCGCATCCATGGTGATCACGGCATCTGCGCTAATATGTGCCAATCCCGCAGACAAGGCTGTCTGATGGCCAAAATTGCGGGAGAGTCGAAGGCTCAAAACCTCAGGGTTCTCTGTAGCAAGTTGTTGGATGACAGGCCATGAACCGTCCTCGCTGCCATCGTCCCCGAATAGCACGTTCCAGCCACAATTTAAGGTCATCATCACATCTCGTAATGCCACGCAAAAGGATTCGAGTCCGTCTTGTTCGTTGTAGACCGGAACCACAATCGCGAGTTTCATACCTGTCCTCATTTCTTTTGTATGATCACGCCGAAATAGCGCACGAGACCCTGTCCATCCAACACGACCTGGGGGATGACCCACTGATTTTTAGCGTTTCTCCAATTCAAAAGAATACCGTGAGAATTGCCGTCCAGTTCGGTAGAAAGCAGAGTGTGGTGATTTTGGGCATTGATGAGGCGCACTACCCCCAAAACTTGATGGGAAGTGGGCGTAGACAAAACAAAGTGTAGCGTATACCGTCCCGATGGCAAGGCCGTAGGCAGACCCGTCGACAACATTCCGGCCTGAGCACTCGTTCGCCAACCCTGGGGGTTCATCCGTCCACCACCTAAGGTGAGGGCGGCGGGAAAATATTCTGGCCACGTCGGAGCAAAGCGGTCTTCGGCCACTTGGGCCGCATTCGCCAACGCTGGATACGCCGGAAAGGTGTTGTGACCGGACAAGATGATGCCCGCGGTGTTCCATGTGGTCATTTTATAGTGATGGGTTAGGGCATGCCATACAATGGCATTGATTTCAAGATTGGCATTGCCTCTCGGCAAAAAGAGCAAAATAGGGGATCCGGGACGATGCAGGCGTCGTTGTTTCCACAACTCTTCGATGTTTTGTGCGGTATCTTCCTCGATCAATCGATGCCTATACACTAAGACTCCCAGGTGATTGGTGGTCCATATGGCGATTCCGCGTTGGTCATTAATAATGTGGGCTAAATGGACCTCGTCACCCATAGACGGGTTAGAGGTGATTTGCGGGTGAATTTCCGTGGCCCAGAGCCCGTGGTCCAAGATGAGCGACAGTAAAAGCCCGCTCGTACCGGATATGATCCATAGAATGGATTGGCGCACCGTGCGGAATGATGCATGACGGCCTGCCGCAAGCAGTCCAAAAAACGTGATAATGACCGAATACTGTGTGGCCAGACTTCTAATCGCGGGATCGTTCGCCAGATCATTCAAGACGACAAGGCTCATGAATGGCAAGAGATAAAGACCTGAGACGAAGGGTAAAAA
>JAMCTO010000007.1:1584-7042 GCA_023381095.1 Bacillota bacterium | reverse complement strand
GTCCTTGGGCATCCGTTTGGGCCTTGGGGTGCTTGGTCATGTTGGGGATCGCCAGGGCCTCGAATACATACAAATCATAGTCGTCATGGACGACCAAGGCATGACTGGTTTGGTGGGCATAGTCCTGACGGACGTTTTTTTCGTACTGCTGATACCGGGTTGCCTTGCGATACGCTTTCTTTTGGTTTTTGGAGCCTTTCTTGCGCCGAGCTGCTCGCCGCTGCCATTGTTTTGCGGTGATGTCGCGCCTTGCCAATGCGTGTCTTCTGGATCGGTTTGAGGTCAAAGACCTGCCCATCCGAGGTCATCAGGGGTTTGGCGACGCCCCGATCCTCATCGAGAGATGCCGTAAATCCTCGGCAAGTCGCTCTGTTGCGGCGTCGACCGTTTTCTCGGGCATCGCTACAGCGGGGATCCTCGGCTGCAAACGAGAGCCACCAGTGGCCTCCTTCCACGGCGATGTGGATGGAGGAGGGGACGGCATGCGAACGATGAGCGACATAGGGGATGATGCCGACCGGAAACTTCTCGGTCCCGATGTGGAGCTGATACGATGCGACCGTGCCGGTTTTTTCGTCCGAGTCTGACCTGAAACATTCGATCGACTTGTTGGAACAACTCGTGGCCATTCTCTGCCCACGCCCAAGGCCGGGACAACTCGATGACCATCGCCAACGTTGCAGGCACATCGTACTTAGCGTGCTGTGCGCCATTCATATTTCATTCCCCGCTCGCCAATATTCTTAATGTCATAGTGCCTGATTCCCAGCAGCATATCAATTACCGACCACATCCCTGCCCGTTCGACGTCGCGGATTCAACAGCAAGGATAGAAATACGAGATACGAGATGGCTACGTCTACAATCGCTAAAAGAGGATGCCGCGCAATAGCAGCGTCATACACCCCATGAAACATCGCTGCCAGCAACAAAAGGCCAATGCCCACCCGCCATCCTCGAAACCCGTGGGACGCAACCCAGCCGAATCCCCAAGCTGCAATCCCTGCCCAAATGGCATGCAAAAACGGGGTGTATAATGCCCTAGTCAATGCAGTAAAGGTCCCTAATCCAAAAGCATGGCGCATGACCTCAAACGCAATGCCGCGCTCCACATAGGATATGTTTTCCACCGCAGAAAATCCCAGCCCCGATGACACGCCCAGCATCATGTAGGTTGAGGGGGACCATACCACGCCCCGAATTTTTTGCCATCCTACGACCATCAACACGATAATTTGCTTGCAAAATTCCTCGGTAATGCCAACAAACGCGATGTAGGCAGGTGTCGCCACTGCCAGTGAGGATGCATTAAGTAAATTGGAACCACCATGAGCATACCAAAAGGACTCGACCACCATGGCAATGGTGGTGCCCACAACCCCGGTAAACACATAGGCTCCAATGTCACTTACCAACGGTGCTAGTCGGATGTGGGTGGCCAATAATGGCTGAAACACAAAAAACCAAAACAATGAAAAGTACACCATCATGCCCGCCACGACGTTGATGTGCAGATCTAGCAATAAAATGGGAGTAATAGCCAAGAGCAGCAACCCCAGGTACAAACGCGACCGCATAATAGCCATCACATAAAGGACAGGGTTAGCAGGTAGCCACCGTCTGGCGATGCCGAAAAGGCCCGGGGCGTCTGCGTGTTGGCAGGTGGCACACTGTACCCGATCTAGTGGTTGGCCGCAATTTTCGCAGCGCATGGCAACCTCCTTTGGAATACGACCCTATTGTGCAAACCGCGTGCTTAGGCTTGCCGGGTAGTCCAGATACTAACCAAATTTAAATCAGTCCTTTATCACGTGCGCGTCCACAGCTTCAACCCGATTGTGCACTGATAGTTTTCGAAAAATTTCCCTCCACACAGTATTTTCCAGAACCCTCTGCAAGATGTAGCGTTACGGCGATTTGGCGATTGGTAGCCCCTGTTTCAGCCAACGCCAGTAGCTGTCGCCTTCGAGGGGTGATAATCTCCGATCTGAGAATCTCTGCAAGTCCTCTCTGCATTGTTAGGATTATCCAGGTATAGCCTCGAACAACTTACCACATCTGCCCTCGGATTGTCATTTAATAGATACCCGCGTACGCCCGCTGCCAAACCTTGGATGAGATAGTCATCCTTGGCAAACGTTGGTTAACAAAAGGCAGAACGTCGGGCAACGGCGTCGATTTCTCCGGGTAGCCCAGATGCCGTCTCCCTCACGCATTTGGACATCAAGCAACACCACTTCCGGTTCGCAATTTCATTACTTCCAGCACTGCATCGCGCCCTAAGATTACTTGCCCCACAACCTCTTTTTTGTCTTGCAACGACAACAAGACCACCAGCGCCTCACGAATCAGCACATGGTCTCGACTACCATCGTACGAATTCGGGTCATATTCTCCCCTATGCCAGTGTCCCACACAAAACATTTTAGGCGCTCGTTCGCTGGTACACCGCAATCCACCACGTCTATTGCCTAAAAATTAAGGTCTAGAGATTTTATCTGCTCTAGACCTCGGTGGTTGATGCGCCGATACGAACCTCTGCCCTTTTTCGGCTTAATAACCTTGGTACGCGGATCCACTCCAGTCCATGAACCGCGTCCCGGAATTTTTCTTTTTTCCTCTTTCAGTTTTTGACTAATCTTCACTGAATCGCCTCCAGCAATCTTCTAGTGCGCAGTGCCCGGCGGAAACACCCCAAAGCATACCAGACTGTCGGGATTTTGTGATGACTTAATAGCTACTGATGCTGAACAAGACCGGATCGTTGAGGATCGGCACCCTTAGTCGGGCAGAGGTGTTCGACCAAAGTGGATGGATTGCGGTCATATTAATGTACCGAAGAAACGCTGTAAAAACTCCCTACTTCGACTACGTCGATAACCCATATTTCGGTCAGGTTCCGATGCGCCTCTGCCGCCCCATCCACCAATAGCTCCAAAGTGGCCGCCGTGTTCTTTGGTTCCGATCCCTTCTGCATCCACTCGATTTACATCTAATCCGCATTCGTGGTGATACATTTTGGGCTTGCCGGCTCCACATTCAAGCCAAGAACTCAGAGCCTTGCGCAGCTTCCCAATTACTGCATTTGTGATGCCTTCCGATCAACGGGCTTGCCTAAGTCCCGTTGCCGTTCTCTGAGGGCGTTCCCAATCTCTTAATTGAAGTCCCCAAAAGCCAATTAGCCCAGCCAATGCTACCACAGCAACTACACCGCCGAGAATCACCGTACCAAGAATGCTCGCTGGCCATAATTGATGAACAGGATGCGAAAATCCCAAAACAAAAGGACTGACTGCTACCCAAACCCCCCCCAACAAAGCTATTAGCGAAATCCAACTAGCACCACGCATGTTAAACACCTTCCCTTCGTCGTTCCTCTTTGTTTTGTAATTGACGCGTCAAATCACGTAATACTGATTCGGCTAGCGGCTTCAACAGGCTGTCCAAATCGGCCCCGGAGTCTGAGACCGCCCCTGGAGCCGGCGACGATTGTGATACAGCTTTCGGCCGGCTTGCAGACTTTGTCTCGATAGCCTGAATCAGTCCGCGCTTTCGCATTTCCTGGCGCAAGGCCATAAGCCATGACCCAAGTCCTAGCAGAGCAATGACGACCACCCCTACGCCACTCCAGACATCGCTGTAAACCGCCTTTGACCAGGGTCCATGAGCCATTCCTAAGGCAAACGGCCATAGCAGAAGTGCTACTCCCGCTAACAGCACAACAGTTAGGGTCGCAATAGGCCATAAGTATTTCGACATGCTAATTCGCTCCCTCTCGTACACTGGACAGACATTGACTAGATTGACCCATTTGTCATTTCGGTGTCTGGTCCATCGTCTGTCTCACCTGATTCGCCAAAGTCGCCAATCCTTGCCGTAAAACCCGAAGGGATTCTTCATCCATTGCCGATATCGCCGTAAACACGGGACTTGCGTACCATGACTTGATTCCCGCAAGGATATCGTTGCCCATTGGCGTTAAATGCACTAATATCCGTCGTCGGTCACTGGGATCAATCGTTCTGACGACGAAATTGCGTTCCTCAAGGCGGTCGAGCACTCTGGTCAATGACGCCGAAGACATATTAAGTTTTCGTGCTAGATCTCCAGCTACTTCCGGTTGCTCCCTTAAGAAGCGCATACACTGGACATGGGAAAGGGTGAGATGGTGTGATTTCCACAAGTCAGCAATCATTGGCTCAGCCAATGCAATCACCTCTAAAAAAGCTCTCATGGTTTCTCGCGCTAACCCCGAAACATTGGACATGAATTTACATCACCTATCGTTAATATTTTACTCTACGTAAATACTTATCATATTGTTAACTATAAATAGATTTTTCTCAAAAGTAAACTACGGAATCTTTACATTTCTCCATCCAATATTCCCCACCTCATCAAAAATTGACGAAAAACATCGATGGCGAGCCTTTTTCGGTCTATTTGGTTCAAAATCTTCCCTTTACCGCCAATTTGCGCCATGACTGAATGATATTTGTCAGCTATGGTTATTTTTGACTCCTTCAACGCCGAATCGTTCACCATTTAGGGCAGAACGTACGGGGGAAAAAAGCAGAAATGCTTTGGTGAATCGCAATTACGTTGCGTAGGGCGCCTCCAGCCCGAACCCACGAACTAACCTCGGAGGCAATACTTGGAAGGAAGGGAGCCTATTTATTTAATGCAATTGCGGCCCTTTGCCATCATGGCGACCGCCATGTTTGGCGCGTTTATGGCATCTTCAATGGTGCCTGCTTCGTATGCATCCCCTGAAGCTGAAGTCACTAAACAGGCGGTCGCCACCTCTAGTTTGCCGTTTGCGGCGAGTCGAGTGGAGACTTATACTGTTCAGCCGGGAAATACCCTCAGTGGAATTGCTTGGCGGTTTCACACTTCCATTGAGCAATTGGTAGCGTTAAATCACCTGGCGAATCCAAACCTGATACGTGCAGGTGAGATCCTGCGGGTCGTAGGCACTAGCCAAGGTTCGGGCAGTTCGTCAACCAGCCCGACGTTTGCGACCAGCCGCTCCACAACTTACACTGTAAGGTCGGGCAATACCCTCAGCGGCATTGCCAGCGCATTTCACACCAGCATTTCCGCACTAGTGTCTTTGAACCATTTAGCCAATCCCAATCAATTGCGGGTGGGACAAGTATTACTTATCTCGGGAAGCCCTTCACCAGCGCCTTCATCACCCTCAACCAATAGCGGAACCCGTTATACCGTAAAACCCGGCAATACCTTAAGCGGTATTGCCGCACAATTCCGGGTATCATGGCAGGCTATTGCAGCTGCCAACAGGTTATCCAATCCCAACGCTTTGGAAGTAGGCGAAGTGTTAACCATACCCGCTTCCGGATCGGCCAGTTCCTCTATCCCGGCGGCAAGCGCGCGCACCAATTTTGGACAAGCCTTGGTGAATACGGCATTGTCTTATTTGGGAGCACCTTATGTA
>JAMCTO010000007.1:0-1565 GCA_023381095.1 Bacillota bacterium | reverse complement strand
CTTCGCCAGCCGGATTTGATTGCTCAGGACTGGTCCAATATGTGTTCGCCCGAAATGGGGTCAGCATTCCACGCACGAGTTGGGCCCAGTATGCCGCAGTCAACAAGATTGCCAAGTGGCAATTACAGCCTGGGGATCTAGTGTTTTTCAGCACTGACGGACCCGGAGCCTCCCATGTAGGCTTATACATCGGAAGTTACCCGGCTTTAGGATATAGCCAGGCCTTTGTCGAAGCGCCAGAACCAGGACTGACAGTTCGGGTTTCCAATCTGGACAGCCCTTACTATGAGTCCACTTATTACGGTGCTGGGTTTATCAATCCCTAGAGCCAGCACCTTTTTGAGGTGGGGCAGGCGATTAACTCTGCCCCACTTTTTTGTGGCTTTTTTCGACGTGGGCACGGATTTCTTCAACTAAACTTGACAGCGATTGCGATGCCTCTATCTCAACGACAATTCGGACATATCGTTCATGTTCCAAGTCTAATGTAATGCAACGGTGAGGATCGTGAAAGTCGTAAAAGATATTGCCCTCTTCGGTAATGAAAGTACTTGCGACCTTAAACGGCGGCAAGTTGGTGCCAATTTGAATCCCATGGTACCAGTCTGGGGAAACGGGATCCGTTGAAATGCTTTTAATGTGGGAATATGGTACACGCAGCGATCCTGAAAAGGACAGCACTTTATCGGCAAAGCTTAAATCAATGTGCACTTGATCTTCGTCTAATACAATACGGGCCATTAAGCCTCTCCCCTTATCCTAGCAAAGCAATTTTCCGACGTCTTCGGAAAATTCCGGGAAGCCACGAAACACTAGGGTTTGGATGCCCAGTGATTGTGCTGCAGCCATATTACGTTCCCGATCGTCTATGAATAGGCAGGACTCTGGTACAGATGAGGTATACGACAACGCCAGTTGATAGATGGCGGGATCCGGTTTTGCAACCCCAACCCGCGCCGAATTTATGACCCGATCAAATAAATCCATCAGTTGGAATTGGGTTAGGCGTTCTTCCAATGTCGTATCTGCATTGCTAACCGCTATGACCTCGATAGACCTCTGAGCACGCATCTGACGCACCCAGTCAACCATCGGTTGTATGATGAGCCATTCCAGTTCGGTACGCAATGATGCCAGGACAGCCCTCTCTATTCCCAGTTGGTCGGCCATATGGGATACATAATCTTGATAAGTTATGAGTCCCGTCTTGCAAGCACCCCATGGTCCACCTTCCCCATAAAACATTTGCTCCGCGTTGTCAGGTGCCCCAAACTCTATGCGTAATCGTTCCCAAAACCTGGGATCCGGTTCTAAGATAACCCCTCCGACATCTAAAAACAGGGTACGGATATCCATGACTGCACCACCAAAGTATTTATTCCGGTATCGCCCTGAGGTACCAAGGCAATAGCCTTGCAAACTGAAAGCCAAAACATCACATGTGTTATCATACGACAATTGCCACAATATCGGAATATGTCGAGGGAGGCTCCCAACAAAGCCTATGCCCCGCAAGTGCACTTGCCCTAGCATCCGTTCCCCAATATTTCCAAACGGCACCCGCA
>JAMCTO010000006.1:1173-8624 GCA_023381095.1 Bacillota bacterium | reverse complement strand
TGGTGCACCTTTATACGACAGAGGCAGGGTATTTCCCTGCGCCTAGGACCACAGAAAACGAAAGGGGCGCGTATGTCGAAGCCATCTAACGCATTTCGCGCTCATCCCCACTTTTCCCGGTTGTATCTTCGGGGGGGACCTGTACTAAACCTGTTTCTGGGCCAAGCCAGAGAAGCGCAAGGACGGCTGGTCACCGGGAAAACGTTAATTATCGGTGCTGGCAGCGGGCTCGACGTTCCTGCTGTGTTGCCGTTCGCTAAAACTCTCACACTGCTTGAACCGGACCCCACATTTGCCAGCCACCTGTTGCGGCAATATCCTCAGTTGCCTGTGCTGATTACACCTGCCGAATTTATCACTGCTGCGGACAATACGTTTGATACTGTGTTATCCAGTCTGGTACTATGTTCTGTCGCCGATTTATCTCAAACCCTAAAAGAAATTTTTCGGGTACTGAAACCAGATGGACAATTTTTGTTTTTGGAGCACGGAATCCACCGAAACAAACTCGCAGCCCGAATGCAGGCGGCTCTGGATCCCGCCTGGCAACGAGTTGGTGGTGGATGCCATCTGACCCGCCCTATCGTCGATGCGGTCGCGGCACAGGGCCTAGTGATCGACCAATTCCAATATATTTCAACCAATTGGCTAGTCCCGCTGATTACCGGACGAGCCACCAAATCTCCTATTCATCGCCAAACCCTTCGGGAAACTCCCCGTTGAAGAATACTCTTTCCACATCGTCGTGGTCTTCCAACAAATCTATCAAGGTCTCCAACTGCACTGCATCTTCTTCGCTCACCGCGGTTAGCGTCTTGGGCAACCGCACCAATTCCACCTCCGACACGGAAATGCCCTGGCTTTCAAATTCTTGACGCACTATATCCAAGGCCTCTGGTTCCGTCAGCACCACATACTCATCGTCTTCGCGTCGCAAATCATCCGCTCCCGCCAAAATCGCGATATCCAACAGTTCTTCTTCAGAATGAGAGGTAGGTCCCAAGGTAAGACGGCCTTTTGCCTCAAACATCCAGGCCACGCAGCCAGTTTCTCCCAATGATCCTCCATGACGAGAAAAAATGTGGCGGATTTCTCCCGCAGTCCGATTGCGGTTATCCGTCAATATCTGCAAATACACCGCAACACCACCGGGACCGTAACCTTCGTACACAATCTCTTCATATTGAACCCCTTCTTCTTGTCCGGTAGCTCTTTTGATCGCGCGGTCGATGTTGGATTGGGGCAAGTTGCTTTCTTTGGCTCGTTGAATGGCCAGGCGAAGTTTGAAGTTATGATCAGGATTGCCTCCCCCACGCTTGGCAGCTGCCATAATTTCTTTGGTCAATCGGGAAAAGACATTGCCTTTAACGGCATCCACCTTGGCTTTTTTACGCTTGATATTGGCCCACTTAGAGTGCCCTGACACATTACCGCCCCCTTGCCTGTTTTTTAAAACCGTCCGGTGATAGGCATTCGTCGATCCCGGCCAAACGCCCGCGGGGTAACCTTGATCCCGACTGGTGCCTGCCGCCGCTTATATTCATTGCGATTCACCAGCTTTAACGTAAGGTCTACCGCATCCTGGGGCAAACCTGCCCGAATCAATTCATCTGCCGTCAAATCGTCTTCAATATACCCTGCTAAGATTTTATCCAAAATTTCATAAGGTGGAAGGCTGTCCTCATCCTTTTGATCCGGACGCAATTCTGCTGATGGTGGTTTGATCAGCACATTGTGAGGAATACGCTCCCCCGCACTATTGACCCAGCGAGACAATCGAAAGACTTCCACCTTCAATACGTCTTTCAACACGGCAAATCCTCCAGCCATATCGCCGTATAACGTACTATATCCTGTAGCCAATTCGCTCTTGTTCCCCGTCGTCAGCACCAACCATCCCATTTTGTTGGACAACGCCATTAACAATGTGCCACGAATTCGTGCTTGAAGATTTTCCTCAGTCAAGTCGATAGGACGATTGCCAAAAGATGTTCGCAGCACCTCCATAAACTCCGCCATCACATCGGCAATGGGGAGTTCGCGTGTTTCGACGCCAAGATTTTGCGCCAGATCCAAAGCATCTTTTCGACTGCTGTGGGAGGTAATTGATGACGGCATGAGAACACCATGGACTCGACCGGCTCCCAACGCGTCGACCGCAATGCATGCGGTCAGCGCCGAATCGATCCCCCCAGACAATCCAATCACCACATCGCCAAAGCGATTTTTTTCAACGTAGTCACGCACCCCCAAGACCAGTGCCCGATATAGCGCCTCGTCGTCTGATACCATGGACGTCAAACGTGGCGGTTGCGGAGAATGAGCGCGTCCTAGATTGCCGGTAACCACCCACTGCACTACCGGTTCCTCAGCTGCATTCAGACGCCATCGGGGATCAATCCAACGGCGATGTTGACTCGGTGTCCGCGTCAAGGTCACCTGCAACACGTCTTCCTCAAACGCGTGAGCTCGTGCCAAGACCTGGCCGCCTGGCGAAAAAATCGTGCTTTGTCCATCGAACACCAATTCGTCTTGCGCCCCTACCATATTTGTCCACAATAAATAGGCTGCTGCATCATCAGCCCGGGTTCCCATCATTTGCTCTCGCATTTGCTGCTTGCCGCGGGAAAACGGCGATGCGCTGATGTTGATTAACAGATTGGCTCCGTGTCGTGCCTGGACCAAATAGGGCCCGTCGGGATACCAAAGATCTTCGCAAATGGATACCCCAAGTTTCCAGTCATCCCACCGAACAATAGCAGTCGTGTCTCCAGGTGAAAAATATCGTTCTTCATCGAAAACACCATAGTTTGGCAGATGGTGCTTGTGCAACTGGCCCACCAGTGTGCCCTGAAAAGCTATTACCGCCGTGTTATACAACGCTTCCTCCGCGTAGGCATAACCCCATACCGCCAGAACGTCCTGGGTTTTGGCAATGAAGTCTTGGTTAGCGTCAGCCAATTCCGATAAGAATGAGGATCGAAACAATAAATCTTCCGGCGGATAGCCCGCCAGGCACATCTCTGGAAATACGACAAGTTGAGCGCCGCCATCCCGTGCGAATTCAAGGGCCGATGTCATTTTGGCCAGGTTCCCGCCAACGTCTCCCACCACACTATTCATTTGAACCAAGGCTACCGTCAACTCGCGCATTTCCCCCATCGCGTCCTCCCGGATCTGTCCTTCATTTTTGGCTTGCGATGCTTAAGATCACCTGGGTTATCGTCTGGCCAATCTCCATCATTAGGCGTCCGATGTCAGATTCCAGCGGAATCTCCTGCCAGTATTTGCCGCCGGACACGACTAAGGTCGGGTCTGCACCATCAGCCACGGCGATCGGAAAACCAGCAGCAGAAAGATATCGGCACGCTAAATCACGCCATATCCCATCAGGGGCTGTGACTCGTAGAGGAGTTTGCAAAATGGCACATTGCCCATCGTACCCCACCTCGTCTACCAACACCTGGCGCGCGAATTGCTCTAGGGTGGCATCATCCATTTCCATAATGAGAACACCTCATCGCTGTCGGGGAAATTACCCGAAACTTGCCGTCGATCCCGTCAACCAGCCATAGTCCACTAGGCTTCTTGGGATGTCTCACCCACTGATCGAACAAGGTAATCGCTTGTCCCGCCACCGCTAACGTTACCGAACCTAGTACTCCCGCCTCAAAGCAGCGTGGACCTTCCGTCTGACTGGTACCAAACCAGCATCTGAGGCAAGGGCCACCAGGGATTAAGCCGAGACTCATTCCCTCCAAACGCACTGCGCTATTAAAAATCCATGGCCGCTGCCATTTGGCGGCCCAATCTTGAATAGTCAAACGGGTTTCCCAGTTGTCAGTAGCGTCGATCACCAGGTCTACGTCAGCGAGTAGGTCATCAACATTACCCTCACGCAACATCTCGGTGACGGCACGCCATTTCACGGCTGGATTATGTCCGCCGACGCGCTCCACTAACATCGGAGCTTTGTATGCACCAATATCCGGGGCTTGATACCATGGCTGGCGCGCAAGATTGGATAGAACAATCCGATCTGCATCAATGACGGTGATCTGGCTAACGGACCAATGCTGGGACAAGCCAAACGCCACCGGATTGCCAATGGCGCCAGCCCCCACTACCGCCACATGATACATGGTTACTCCTCCAAACTATCAGCCACCCGCCCCAACGCTTGACAAGCCTTCTCATTCCATAAATCCCGCTGTAACTCCACATAACGTGCCGCACGGCTAAACGTGGTATCACCGACGCTGGAAATGGGCTGCACGCGCGGATAATACCGCAATAACGGCACCACTTCGGCCAAATGGCGAATGGCGCGAGTCCATGCTCTCTCTGCATCACGAACCCGTTGACTCTCTAAATAGAGTAATCCTATGCTGTAATCTACCTCAGCAGTGCCGGCCGCTTCCCTATATGCATGCAATGCCTCGGCCAGACGACCCAAACGATGATACGCATGGCCTAATAAATAGAAGATGGTTCCATCCATTCCTGCGGGATCCCACGCTAGGAGCTCCTCAAGCGATTCGCGGACGCCATCCCAATATTCTAATCGGCTCAGCGTAGTAGCCAAATTATAAAGTCCTCGCAAATAAGGGCGAATCGACTCGTCCTGCCATCCGGTGTGGCGTTTTTTGCGGGGCAGAGCCAATTCCGCCTGGGCAATGGCCATTTGGAACAGTTCCAACGCTTGCGACAGTTCCCCCCACTTCAAGTATACCGTGCCTAGCCCATTTAGTGCATCAGCGCGAAATGGATCTAATTCCAATGCTCGCCGAAAATGTGATTCCGCATGTTCTAACTGCCCACTTTCGATATGCTGCCACCCTAGTTGCTCTTCTTCTTGGGCTAACACATCCTCACTCCTCAAATCGATAGTACCGGCGCCGGCCTACCCGGATCCAGTCTCCACTCACCACCCGCACTGTTTGATCCATGCTTAGGCGCTCATCATTCAATACCACCGCACCTTGCTGCAAAAATCTCCGCGCTTCCTGCCGACTTGCTACCCCAGGAAGAAATGCTACGAGTTCAATGGCGGACACCTCCCATGGATCCCGATCTAAGCGAACCACCGGCATTTCCGAAGGTATCCCGCGTTGGCTAAATGTCCGAGAGAATTCTTCTGCCGCCCGCTCAGCATGTTCACGATCCCAAAACCGCTCCACAATCCGTAATGCCAAGTCGGCTTTGACATCTCGAGGATTTTCGTGTTCTACCCGTTTCTGCCATTGGGCAAAATCCATGCCAAATAATAAATGGGCCCAACGAGCGATTAAGCCGTCGGGGATAGACATCACTTTACCAAACATGTCACGGGCAGGTTCGGTAATGCCGATGTGGTTTCCTTGGCTTTTACTCATCTTGCGCACCCCGTCGGTGCCCTCCAACAGCGGCATAAAAATTCCGACTTCGGGTTCCATTCCGTAGTCTTCTTGAATTTGTCTGGCAGTCATAATGTTAAAACGCTGGTCTGTTCCGCCGAGTTCTACGTCTGCTCGCAGGGCCACCGAATCATAGCCTTGCATTAAGGGGTAAAGCAATTCATGGAGGTGAATAGGGGCATGATCTTCAAAACGGCTGTGGAAATCATCACGTTCCAAAATGCGGGCGAGGGTGATATGGCTCAAAAGCTGTATCATATCGGGCAGTTGCAAGAATTGAAACCATTCGCTATTGTATCGCACTTGCATGCGTTCGGTTTTCAAAATATGATTAGCCTGTTCAATATAAGTGCGGGCAAATTGGTCGACTTCGTCTTTACTCAACTGCTTTCGCGTGGCCGCCCGGTCAGTGGGATCGCCAATTCGTCCGGTCATATCGCCAATCAAAAATACCACCACATGGCCTAAATCTTGAAACTGCCGCAATTTCTCCATTACTACGGTATGCCCTAAATGGATATCCGGGGCCGTCGGATCCACGCCCAACTTCACAATCAACGGCATTCCGGTCTTCTGAGACTTGCCCAACTTTTGCGCTAATAGCTCTGGATTCACCACGTCATCGGTTTCACCACGTCATCGGTCCCGTCGACTAAGCGGTCGACAGTTTTTGCTAGATCCTCCACAATCCGTCTCCTCTGATCAATACTTTTCAAATTCTTATAGGCGGATCCCGCACGAGATCCCGGCCTGAAATATACACCATCCCTCCCCTGCCTCTAAGAGTGTAGGAGGTTACCCAGACTCCGAATCATGGTTACAATTCTGCGGTGAGTATATCACACCCGAGAAAATCCTGAAAAGACATGACTTAGGACGGTTCATCATCGAGCCAGGCAACGGTCACACCATCGCCACCTTCACCCTGTGCTCCAAGGCGGAGGCTCACAACGCGAGAATCCTGCCGCAACCTTTCTCCTAACACTCGACGCAAAGTACCGGTTCCTTTACCATGAATGATGCGAATCATTGGCCACCCCGACAGCACCGCATTGTCTAAAAACCGATCCACCACGTCCCAGGCATCGTCTGCGGTCATACCTCGTACATCCACCTCAATATGGCCGCCGGGAGATCCGGCGGGTTTAGCCGCGGGTCGTCGGAGAGCAGTAGATTTAGGTTGCGCAACGCGCTCTAACTCATTGAGTGGCAACCGGATGCGGAGCGAACCTACCTCAATTAGCGCCGTGGGCCCTTCAATTTCGAGAATGTGGCCAAAATCCGAAAACCCACGAATTTTCACCCAATCGTCCACTGCGGTAGGACGTGGTCCGGTGGTTGTCGGAACGATTTTTAGAGGCTCGGGCAGTGTGCCTTGCTCTCGCCAAGTACTGCGCAGCTGCTCGATTGCTCGCGCTCGTTCCTGGCCTTCAGTGCGACGCACTTCTCCCATAAGCCGATCAATTTCGACTTTCGTCTGCTCCAGTGCCTTTGTCCAGGTTTCTCGCAGTCTTCGGCGATCTTGTTCCAATCGGTCCTGTAATTTGGTTTGCTCCAGATCCTTTTGAGCTTTAGCCAGTTCCCATTGATTCCTGTCCATCTCAAATTGCCGCCGTGACTCACGCAAATCCTGGTCAAGCTGATTGACCGCAGCAATCGCCTCCGTCAATGCCAGGCTTTCCGCGGTCATCAGTTCGCGACCCCGATCAACAATGGTCCGAGGCATACCTAAGCGTTCAGCAATACTAAAAGCGTGGGAACTGCCCGGCTGGCCCATAACTAAATGGTAGGTCGGTACTAGTGTTTCCATGTCAAAAGCCACATGCGCATTAACCACTCCCGGGTCTTGAAACCCCAAGAGTTTGAGTCGATTGTAATGGGTAGTAGCCATTACATATGCCTGACGCTGACTTAAGCGTTCTAAAATGGACTCTGCTAACGCCGCGCCTTCTTCTGGATCAGTGCCCGCACCCAATTCGTCAATTAAACACAGTGTACGTGCATCAGCTCGCTCCACCATCGGCACCAATCGGCGAACGTGGCTGGAAAATGTCG
>JAMCTO010000006.1:0-1158 GCA_023381095.1 Bacillota bacterium | reverse complement strand
CAAATTTTGTTCTAAGCTCTGTTCGTCGCCAATATCGGCCAGAATTCCTGTTATGAAGGGAATTCGAGTTCCTTCCCTTGCTGGTACCATCATACCCGACAACGCAAACGCCACCATGAGTCCGGCGGTTTTCAGGGCCACCGTCTTACCACCGGTATTAGGTCCCGTGATCACTAAGATTCGCTTCTCGGCATCGAGCCGCAAACTGAGGGGCACTGGATTATCCAACAGTGGGTGCCGTGAATCAACCAAAATAAGGTTCTCGCCGCCGACATGGGGAATCACGCCCTCATGAGCAGTGCCATAACGTGCCAAGGCTAAAACACGGTCCAAATCAGTGAGCTCTTGTTGCAAAAATGCCAAATCGTTGTTGAACGATCCCACTCGCTGGGATAAATCCTGTAGTATTCTCTCAATTTCTTCCTGTTCGTCACGCTCCAAGGAGACAACCGCATTTTGACGTTCTACAATGCTAAGGGGTTCAACAAACACGGTTTGCCCGCTGGCCGATTGGTCATGGACAATGCCTGACACCGAATTACGAAACATATATTTTACTGGGACCACCCGCCGTCCAAATCGCACCGTAACCACCGGCTCTTGTAAATAAGGCGCCCAACGCGGCGAGCGAAGTAGCTGGTGCAGCGTGGTGTCGATTTCTCCCAATGTTGCCCGCCGTTTCCTGCGTATATCGCGCAAAGCAGGGCTGGCGTCATCGCGAACTTCGCCTTCAGGGGTTAAAATTGCCCGGATCACTGTAGCCAATTCACGAGGCACAACCCAATGGGTTACCCGTTCACGCCACACTGGGCACTGTGGCTCAGGAATGGTAGTGACCACCTCATAAGCTCTCAGGAGTGTGTCAGCCACCATCCACAACTCATCGGGTGTAAGCACATGACCCTTGCGTGCCTGTTCGGCAACTGTTCCAACAGGCCCCGCCCCTCTTAGTGTTAACGGTTGCCAGGCTATCCACTGGAGTACTTCTTGCAGCAATATCTGCTGTTGGTGAAGCACCTCGGGATTTTCAGCCCACGCTAACTGCTTCACCGCTTCGTGACCCATAACGGTGTCAGCTTGGCTACTCGCCAGATACAACACCGAATCCCATTCCAACGCGGTTAACGCGTTCTTATGGCAAAGGTTGAGGTCACTCTG
>JAMCTO010000005.1 GCA_023381095.1 Bacillota bacterium | reverse complement strand
ACCGTTCGAAATGAATGGACACGGGATTTCCAACAACATGTTGTCCTTGAAAATCTATTCCTTCAATATCGTGAATTCCCTCAACCTCAACATCCATACGATCGCACGAATTGTCGGTCATTTGAAACAAAAGCTCGATGACGGTATTCTCATTTCTCTCGGCGTTAAACGGAAAATGAAAACGCAATGAAGCATTTTGCGGGGTCCATAAATCCCCTCCATATTTTGTGGTTTTGAATCCCTGTTCACGGACTCGATAGTGACAGGAGGAATTGAACGCGATCGATCCGGAGATCGCATGCCGGGCTTGTTGTGTCGGAAAGGCCAGCGAAAGGATAAATCGTGCATTTTGTACTCTTTTAAGGTTTGCCGAGACCACCAGACTAGGTATCCGATGAGGGATTTTCTCTTGACGAACGGGCCTAGCATCCCACCTAAGCAACAATGAATCAAAGTCCTTGTCGGACGAATAACGCGCCGGTGTTGTTAGTCCCTCCCACCAAATGGGGGAACTCCAAGCTCGATGGCCATCTTGTTGATGAATATAGACATAACAAAACCCATCGTGGATTTTGTGCAAGCTTAAATTCACCGTATAGTGCCCGCGATCGGATTCGGGTTCAGCATGCCAAACGAGGTCATTGTTGACGTAAACACTAATGTCATCGATCAGAGCCGTGCCGGTCACATCGATTGTTAAGATGCCATCGGGTCCTTTTAGAAAGTCTCCCATCACCCCGTCGCCCATAGCCACGTGGAGCAAAATTCGGGCGCCGGTAGTGGCATATGTGTGCCGAGCCCACAATGCCTTCCACAGTGCGTCACGAGTCAATTCAGTCGCATAAACGGCTGTCAGGCCGCGAAAATTGCATGTCACGTCCGACAGTACGTCTACGGGCGCCGGGGCCAAGGGATTATGGCCCAAATTTTGGCCCGGGGCCACATTTGGTTTGTGCCTGCCTCCAAAAGTGGGCTGCCCCGGGCGACAATCATGCGAATCGCCTCCACCCAAAAATCCCAGACGATAGCCATTTTCTAAGGGTTCTTGGACGTAACGGCTGGGAAGAACGTTTGAAATTAACGTGGAGGCTCCTTGTCCAAAACGCACAAAATCACCCCATAGTGACGTAACTTCAGTTAAGGGCTGATAATCCTTATGGTAGAAAGTCCAGTCAATGGGAAATTGGGTGACGGCAACATGATGGGGAACGGTCATCACTCGGCCTTGGTAAGGGGCTAAGGCCGACCAAAGTCCAGAGGGAGTTACCCACCCGGTGCTCTCGCGACTCTGAATCAAAGGTCCTTCATCATCCTGGAAATATACGTTTTGGTGACCGTAGCGGATGTTGGTCCATTCATAACCGAGAAAGCTCACAAATTTCCCCGGAACGTTGAAAGCCTTAGTCGCCTCCTGAACTTGTGCCCAGGATGGCTCGTCCAAGGCACGATCATGTTCAGTCAGTGACGCAAAATCCAAATGGGACACCTGCCGGGCATAATCATAATAGGCATGAGGATCACAGCGGGGACAATCTTTCCAATAACACGGAGATACACTCGCATGGCCATGAATATCGCCAAAAAATATTTCCACGACACTCGACCTTTCATTAACTAATCAAATTTATTAAATCAAAATCATGTTACCTGAACAGTGTGTGATTTGCAAGAGCTTTAAATTTATTTGTTCAATTCACTCAAATTTGAGCAGATGAGCCATGTTGTTGCAGGTAAAGGTTAGCGCCTGGATTTTACGGCACGAGATCAGACAGACAACACGACCCGGATGCAAGTTGATCCGGTAACGCCCAATCTTCCAACAACTGGGAGATGAGATGATATTGCACGTGAAATCCCTGGCGGCAAGCCGCCAGCCCGATCGCCGTGGCCAGGAAGGTTTTGCCCACTCCCGTGGGACCGGTAATCAAGATGTTGTGATGTTTCAGAGTCCAGTCTCTTTCGAAAAGGCTGTCCCTTTTGACTGTACCCCCGGGATTCAAGAGCGGTGCCACAGGACTCCGGTAGCCGTGTTGAGTCTCACTTGGGGGTGCATAAAATCGCGATGGGCCGAACAATTTATCAGTAATCGGTTGTCCCACACCTTTCATTACACTCAACCATTACGCTTTAAGGAGTCTTGATCCATGATTTTTTCGCAGATTGGTTCCTTCATCCTCTCCGGCGTCTTCAGTCTGACCCTGAGCGCATGTGGTGTCACAGCACCCATGACGGTGTTTGCAGCGTTCTCACCCTCTCCCACAGCGTTTACTATTCCTACCGTCTCATCTCCTCAGCTTGTACTGGAACCGCAAGCGGGTGTCACTCCCTGGCTGCGCCTGATTGCGCAAGCTCGCACCGGCATTGACGTCAATGCCTACCTGGTCGACAACCCTGCGATCGCCCAAGCCCTGCGCCAAGCCGGATCCCGCGGCGTGCCCATTCAGGTGCTACTGGCCCCCAATCCCTATGGAGCTACCGATTGGGTTCCTCAAGAGCGGGCACTTCTTGCCACCATTCCCCATATCCTGGTTCGCCAGCCACCATCCCGATTTATTGGCCCCTATACATTTGACCATGCAAAATATTTGGTCATCAACCCCGGCACCCCCTCTGTTCAAGCCCTTCTCGGCAGCGCCAATTTTACGGTTAGCGCCGTTAACGGGACGAACCTGGAAGCCGATGTCCTTGTCTCCGGAGATCCAGCCCAAGCCGCCGCGGCGGTCTTCCACGCAGATTGGACGGACCACCCCGCCGGATCCGGTCCCCGGCGCACATTGATTCTCTCACCCGGATCCCAAAGGGCCATCACCACACTGCTGCGCACTTCTGGTCCGATCGCCCTTAGTGCCGAAGAATTAGGGAATGATCGGGCATTGGACCAAGCCATTGCACACGATGGCTCACGGGTTCATTTGCTGTTGGCCGCGCCCTTATCTGCCGGCACCCGACGTCGGGCGCAAATGCTTACCCAGGCCGGAGTGCAAGTACGCACGATCACCCCTTACGTCATAGTGGCACTTGCGGCGGTTGCATCATCATGGCAAATCCTTGGTCGAGTGCAATGATTGCCGAAGCCCAACAATACCTACGTTCCCAGAATTGGTGGATGGCGGTT
>JAMCTO010000004.1 GCA_023381095.1 Bacillota bacterium | reverse complement strand
TGATCATCCCTACCCGTTAACGAGGGGAGATAAACTCGTCAAAGTGCCACTAACGTGCGACCCCGATAATGTTGCGTAAAAACTGGACAACGTGTGACCGTTTTTGTACCTTCAAAGGAGAAGTGTCGGTTATGCATCTTTTCTCTTGGAAGGAGGTCCATCCAATGATTCGTCTCCAAATTTCCGACGAAGAAGTGAAAACGCTCGAACAGGAACGCTTCCACGATCCGCATCCGCGGGTACAACGGAAGATCGAAGCCGTCTACCTGACCGCCATGGGGGTCTCGCGCCCCGAAGTGGCGCGGCTCTTGAAGGTCTCCGAAGGGACCGTGCGGACGTATGTGAAGGCCTATGGAACGGGCGGGCTGGCGGCACTGCGCGTGTTCAACCCGCATCCTAAAACGGCCGCGTTGGATGCCCACGCCGCCACACTCCGGGAGGCGTTTGCGGTCAATCCGCCGCACACGGTGCAGGAAGCCGTCGACCGTATCGAAGCCGTAACGGGCATCCGACGGAGTCCCACCCAAGTCCGGGAATGGCTAAAAAAACCGGGTTTAGCCGTCGCAAAACCGGTCAAATCCCGGCCAAAGCTGACCCGGTCGCGCAACAGCTATTCCTGGATACCCAATTAACCCCCGTTTTAGCGGAGGCCCAGGCAGGACGCCGCCACGCCTTTTTCGTGGATGCGGCTCACTTTGTCTTAGGTGCCTGGCTCGGCTACCTCTGGTGCCTGACCCGCATCCTCTTGCCGACGCCCTCGGGGCGTCAACGCTTCCACGTCTTGGGCGCGTTGCATGCGGTGACGCATGCGGTGATCGCGGTCACCAGTGACACGTATATCAATAGCGACAGTGTCGTCACGCTCCTCAAAAATCTCGCCGAACGGTTCACCCGCCTAAATCGTCAATTGAGATCCGCGAGGGGTATAGTAACAAATTTTGGGTATCCGTATTCTGTGATTGATCCAACGTGATCGTCAAGGGCATGTCAAACCGTATTGTGTGATTGATCGCCACGCCCATTGTGGGGAATTCTGCGGTGATTGCAGCGTAGCTGATAGCGGTCGTGTACAACTATCATCGGGTAGTTATTGATGGACTAACGGGCAGGAGGGCGCACTAGTGAGCTTTTTAGATGTGCTATAATTTGTCAGTATACTTTTGGGTAGTAGTGTCTTGGGTTTTTACTGCAAGGAGGCGAAGTATGGCCGTGAGTACCCAATCAGCTGTTTCGTTTCGACGTAAAGCCAGCATGTTAACAGGGCTTACCGCTCTCGGGGCCACGATGGTGGCGGTGGCCGCGACCAGCCCGATTCCCGGGTTTCTTGCGCGGCCTCATGAGGGGTTATGGCTGGCAGGAACATTGGGCATCATCGCTTGGCAGGTTCACTTACAATGGCATTATCGCCAATCGTCCGAATAGCCGTTCGCAGGAAAGGGAGAATCGGAGTATTCCATCCCGCAATCATCACGCATCCGAGGGAGTGGACCAGCAATCACCAGTCGCAGTGTTAGCTACTAAACTCTAAGAACCAGTGGTCTTCACGCGTTATGATTGCCGGATGGAACGTGGTATGGTTTGGTGGTCGGCTGTCAGAGGTCTCTCATGCTGGCATTGCTCGGGGGCGTGCAGTGGCGTCCCCGGTGTACAGCAGGAAATTCGTGAGCGCGACGGGTCTAGGGACCAAGCCTTAGGACACATACGAGAGCAAATACTCTAAAGCGAGTAGGATTTAACGGCCAAAAGAGTTTCATTAAGAGATGACCCCCACCCTGGATATTCAGTCTGCGAATAAGATGAACAAGCCGTGTGGCTAGATTACCATGTAGGAGGATGATCGTTTATGGATGCACACTCAAGTCGCAAGGGATATAAACGATGGCTATTGCTTGGCCCATGGCTCATCATCGGGACCGTGTCCGTCCGACAACTGCTTTCCGTGCGCCAGCCAGTTACGGCTGAAGAGTGGTGGGGAATAGCTATGGTCTCGTTGGCGTTGTTAGGAATGACACTTCTTCAGATTGCCGCACTCAGGGGGAAGACCAACCGCTTTGTTCGATCGCGGTCACGGTAACGATATTTTGAAAAAGCGCGGGCGCAAAGTGCCATCTTGTCACTGGACCGAGTTCGAAGCGGACCAGACCAGAGGCATAGAACGCACAAAACTCCCAGCCAGTGATTACGCGAATATGGTCACAGAATGAACGAGGGTGCCACTGCGATCGGAACCGCCGGGGTTGTGATTCTGCACTTAAATTAGAGAGTATGTGAATCATCTGCTCTTTTGGTTGGAGGAACTTACTAATCAATGTATGGAATGATAGGTCTCTGGTTAATTGTCACATTTTTGATAATTGGGGAGCCGATCATGGGTGTCATAACCTATAGGCGTCTTAGGGCAGGAACCATGACACGAATGAGAATGTATCGGATGACTCTTTTACAAGAATGGTTCTTAGTTGGATTGACAATGGCGATATTTGCGACTGATCGCGTTCCGCTGCGTAACATGGGTCTTGGGACTGGTCATTATTCCGCACTATCAGGATCTTTCGGCGGACTGGTCGCAGGACTCATCTTGGGCGTTTTTGTAACCATGGCATTATCTATCCTGAGTGCTCGACTTAAAATACGACCGACTAGCATGCGTCATCCAATAAGAATTGGCAACTTTGATTTTTTGCTGCCTTCGAATCGGTCAGAGCGTTGGACGTTTGTATGGGTGGCTATGACTGCTGGCGTTTGTGAAGAAATGCTCTTCCGAGTCCTGGTTATTTACGTTCTACAGCACCAGTTTCCAAGTCTATCGTGGGGAATCATAGCGGCAATCACCGCTGTTATCTTTGGAATGGCCCATTGGTATCAGGGGTGGATAGGAATGGTGGGCACCGGGCTTCTTGGTACCCTGTTTGCAATCGTTTATTTAACCACGGGATCGATTTTGCTCCCCATCCTCATCCACATGCTATTGAACATGCGCGGTCTTGTCTTGACCCATGGACGGTCTCATCGGGAGGTTGAAATGTAAAATGAGTTACCCAGTGAACCCCTGGATGAACTCCTTGCGGTTTCGGGGGCGAATGCGCCTCCCGATTTGGAGGGAATTCGCTGCATTA
>JAMCTO010000003.1 GCA_023381095.1 Bacillota bacterium | reverse complement strand
CACGATATTCGACGGACTTTGTCCTACGCGCTGCATCTGGATCCGGAGCCGCGGCGATCTCGTCTTTAAAGATAATATTCGCAGCGCCATCTGGGCCCATGACCGCAATTTCCGCCGAGGGCCAGGCGAACGCTAAATCGGCCCCCAAAGATCGACTGCACATCGCCAAATAGGCGCCGCCATATGCCTTGCGCAATATTACCGTAACCTTCGGCACCGTGGCTTCCGCATAAGCATAGAGCACCTTGGCGCCATGGCGGATGATACCGCCAAACTCTTGGGCTGTCCCCGGAAGATATCCTGGGGTATCTACCAAAGTCACCACCGGAATATTAAAAGCGTCACAAAATCTTACAAACCTAGCCAGCTTAGTTGAAGCATTGATATCCAAAGTTCCAGCCAAAACCCGCGGTTGGTTGGCCACCACGCCAACAGAATGGCCTCCGATACGGCCCAAACCCACTACCAAGTTATCGGCAAAGCCTTTTTGCAGCTCAAAAAAACTGTTACGGTCCAGCATCGCTCCAATAGCCATGATGACATCATAGGGTTTGTTGGGATCTTGCGGCACTAGATTCCGCAAGGAGACGTCAGCGCGATCTAATGGATCCTGAGTATCATTCAGCGGCGGTTCTTCCAAATTATTGCTGGGCACATACGTAAGATAGGTACGCACCCACGACAATGCCTGTTCATCGTTTTCTGCCGCTAAATGGGCGACTCCGGAACGGCGAATTTGCGCCACCGCACCCCCAAGTTCTTCCGCGCTTACGGTCTCCCCGGTAACTGTCTTAATGACCTGCGGTCCGGTAATAAACATTTGCCCAGTATGCTTCACCATAATAATGAGGTCGGTCAGCGCCGGCGAGTACACCGCGCCCCCGGCACTCGGCCCCATGATTACCGTAATTTGGGGAATTACCCCAGATGCCCAGGTATTGCGCTTAAAGATTTCTCCATAACCATTTAGCGCATCGACGCCTTCTTGAATGCGAGCCCCACCTGAATCATTGAGGCCGATAATAGGAGCGCCTGCCTTTAGTGCCAAGTCCTGCACCCGCTGAATTTTAGCCGCGTGCATTTCTCCAAGAGATCCTCCCAGTACCGTGAAGTCCTGCGCAAACACGTAAACTATCCGTCCGTGGATGCGACCAAATCCAGTAATCACCCCATCGGCAGGGGCGTTAACATTTTCCAGTCCGAAAAGCGTGGCCCGATGCTGTACATGAGCACCAATTTCCTCAAAGGTTCCCGGATCCAACAAGGCATCGATCCGTTCTCGGGCAGTCCATTTTCCCATCTTATGCTGGCGATCTACCCGTGCTCTGCCACCCATAGCCTCAACGGCGGCTTGCCTTTGGTAAAGTTCTTCCAACGGCGCCTTATTCACCCAAATCCTCCCCGTGCTGCACCAATTCCAAAAGAATCCCCCCTGTTGCGGATGGGTGTACAAACGCAACCAGAGACTGATCCGCACCAGGTCGAGGTTCGGAATCAATCAGTTGCAAACCCCGCTTCTGCAAATCACCCAGAGTCTTTCGAATATCGGACACCTCAAGTGCCACATGATGTAATCCTGGCCCTCGCCGCTGCAAAAATTTTGCGATAGGCGACGAATCAGCTGTAGGCTCCAGTAGTTCAAAACGCCCTCCATCAAATGGAATGAAGGCTACCGATACTTGGTCCTGAGTCACTTGCTCCCGATGCGCTACCTCAAGTCCCATCGCTTCATACACTGTGATCGCTTGATCCAAATGCCGCACTGCAACCCCTAGATGATCCAATTTCATGGCTCACAGCCTTTCTATAACACTGCAGGTGGGTGATACTGCCCAAAATGCCTCTTTAATACCCGAACCATTTCACCTAACGTGGCATAAGCCTTAACGGCTGCCAAAATCGGGTCTAAGAGATTTTCTCCACTAACCGCCGCTTGTTCCAGCCGACCTAAGGCAGCATTTACCGATGCCGTGTCCCTCTGACGCCGAATATTTGCCAATTTGGCAATTTGCCGTCGCTGCAGGGCAGCATCGACCCGAAGTAAGTCGCGATGATCTTCATCGCCCGTCACAAACCGATTGACGCCTACAATTACCCGTTGGCCATGCTCAATTTTTTGTTGGAACCGCCATGCAGCATCTTGAATCTCGCGTTGCACATAGCCTTGTTCGATAGCTTCAACAGCCCCACCCAAGTCGTCGATATGCTGCAGATAGGCTTTAGCTAATGCTTCTAAACGATCCGTAAGGTTCTCCACATAGTATGATCCCCCCAAAGGATCCACCGTTGCCGTGACACCACTTTCATAGGCAATGACCTGCTGAGTTCTTAATGCTAATCGGGCCGACATTTCAGTAGGCAACGCCAAAGCTTCGTCCTTAGAATTCGTGTGCAGCGACTGAGTCCCACCCAATACTGCCGACAATGCCTGCAATGTTACACGCACCACATTATTGTCGGGTTGTTGCGCTGTCAGTGTAGACCCAGCAGTTTGAGTGTGAAATCGCAGTTGCCAGGATCGGGGATCTTGGGCCTTAAACCGGTTCTGCATAATCTCCGCCCACAATCGCCGAGCGGCGCGAAATTTTGCCACCTCTTCAAAAAAGTCCAGGTGTGCGTTGAAAAAGAATGACAAACGCGGAGCAAATGAGTCAACCGCAAGGCCAGCCGCGATTGCTGCTTCTACATAGGCAACACCATTGGCTAGGGTAAACGCTATCTCCTGAGCCGCCGTCGATCCCGCTTCGCGAATGTGATATCCGGAAATACTAATCGTATTCCAACTGGGCAAGTTTTTAGCACACCACTGAAATGTATCGGTGATAAGTCGCATAGAAGGTTTTGGTGGAAAAATATAGGTACCCCGCGCAGCATATTCCTTTAAAATGTCGTTTTGAATGGTGCCTGAGAGCTTGGTCAATGGTACTTGCTGTTTTTCTGCCACGGCTGCCACCATCAGTAACAAAATAGCGGCAGGCGCGTTTATCGTCATTGAGACTGAAACCCGGTCCAATGGAATCCCGTCTAATAAGATCTCCATATCAGCCAAAGAATCAATGGCCACGCCAACCTTACCCACTTCGCCATCAGCCGCTGGATCATCAGAGTCATAACCCATTTGTGTCGGCAAATCAAATGCAACCGATAATCCGGTCTGGCCTTGTTCTAAAAGATACCGATAGCGGTGATTGGATTCTTCAGCGGTCCCAAAGCCGGCATACTGGCGCATAGTCCAGAGCCGGCCTCGGTACATCGTAGGATAAATACCGCGAGTAAACGGAGCCATTCCAGGAAACCCCAATTTGTTCTGATACTCAGAGGATTCCCAGTCTAGCGGTGTGTAAAGTGGGTCTACAGGCATCTCGGAGACCGTTTCAAATGAGGACTCTTGGGATCCGCTTTTCATGACAAAGGGCTTTAATACCGCTTTATCCCACTGACGATATGCAGCGAGCAGTTCTTGTTTGGGGTCACCCATGGGATCGTTACCTCCTCACCCTTACCTTAGCCACCCGCGAACCCGCATGGCTTGGGCAATGCGTTCGGTGGCCACCAAATAGGCGGCCTTGCGCAGTGTCGTGCCAAACCGCTCATGCATGGTATGCATCTCGGCCATGGCGCGGGACATGAATTCTTCCAGCCGGTGATTCACCTCAT
>JAMCTO010000002.1:1865-2871 GCA_023381095.1 Bacillota bacterium | reverse complement strand
GGGCGACGGTATTACAAAGTTTCACGGTTATGTTAATCCTACCCAGTTTCGTAAAGCATTGCATTGCATTCAGAACCTCGTGACCAAAGGTCTCGTCACCCAAGTCTCTACAAGCCACTTGCCCCCCATAGAGACTGCGGAGGACATTCTCGACGCGGTAGCGCAACGACTGCACGAAGTGGACCAAATCCAGTCATTGGTTGTCGATGCCGTCTGCCATGAAGCGCACACGCTAGAGATGATCTGGCGGAGGGTTTCGTCCGCCAAACACAAACAACCCGAGTTTCGCGGGCTAAAGATGGTTGCTGGACACCTATTAGAACTGCAATCACAGGGAGAGATTGTATATCACGATGGGCAGTATCACGTGGTACGGGGTTAAGAAGAATTCTCCCTCGTGAGCAGAGGGATAACGGTGGCGTTTCAAGATCGGTTCCGGTGCCTAAGCAAGTGCAGCGGGTTGACTTTTATGAACGGCGCATATCAGGAGGACGATTATCATGCAGGCATGGGTGGTAGGAGGTACATCGGGAATCGGAGCGGAAATTGTGGAGCAGTTGGAACAGCGTGACATTGAACCCTTGGTGATATCGAACGACACCGCCGCTGGTGCGAAACTTAAGAATCGTGGCGGGGTATTCGAGTATCTGGATCTGGCGCATGCACCCAGAGAGGTGGCACATAGAACGGAGGATCTGTTACAGCACTATGGCCATCCCGTCTTCGTCTTCATGTCCGCGGGGCTAACCCGGGAGAGGTCTGCGCTCGACACTACTCTAGAAGACTGGTGGTTGTTGGCTAATGTGAACCTTTTGGGTGTTGTGCAACTTTGTAATACCGTCGCCCAGGCCTGGCGTTCCGTGGCATTTGAGCCCTGGAAACGGCACGTGGTCATGCTGGGGTCGGTAAATGCCTTGCGTCCGTTGCCTTCTCAAGGAGCCTATAGCGTCATGAAGGCGGGACTCCATGCTTACGCTAAATGTTTGAGTAACGACATGACCCCCAT
>JAMCTO010000002.1:0-1855 GCA_023381095.1 Bacillota bacterium | reverse complement strand
GATGAATCAGTCCTTATTAAGTCTCGAAGACGAAACCGAGAAAAGGCGTGTCGCGGAATCATCCCTGGTCGGACGTTGGGGACTCGCACAGGAAATTGCCGAGGTCGCCATATGGGTGGCGTTAGACAGCCCTGTGTTTCTGACAGGGGCCGAGGTGGTGGTTGATGGGGGTCATGTCGTTAAACGATAGAAGCGCGAAATGACTAGTATTCCCGTGGAGGAAACACTCAATGAAAGGATGACCACACCATGATACGATTTGCGGAAATTATTCCAGAACCGAGGCCCACCGCGTTTTGGACCATGTTGAAACAAATGGGAATTACAGAGACAGTAGGGGTGTTGCCGCGTAATTTTATGGATTGGAGACGTGCGACAATAGACAATCCATGGGATTACACGCCGCTGGCCGTCTATCAGCAGATGGTGGAAGAAGAAGGTCTAACACTGACAGCGATCGAAGATAACCCACCGATGGATCGATTACGTTACGGCATTGCGGGCGCTGAAGAAGAATTTGATGAGGTGGCTCAACTCATCGAAAACATGGGGCGTTTGGGTATTTCGATTTGGTGTTACAATTGGGCGGCTGCCATTAATTGGCAACGCACCTCGTCTCGTATCCGTGGGCGCGGTGGTGCTATTGTGTCTGGTTATGACCACCGATTAGTAGGAGCGAATCCCCCTCCGTTGATGGGCCCGATTGAAGCGGACACACTCTGGAGGACGCTAGAGCGGTTTCTTCGCAGGATTATACCCATAGCGGAGAAGGCGGGGGTCAAGCTCGCGATGCATCCGGATGATCCGCCTATGATTCCCCAAATTCGCGGTGTGGCCAGGATTATGAATTCTGTCGAGGCCTTCGAACGGTTACTGTCGATTGTACCCAGCCCGGCGAATGGCATCACCTTATGCCAAGGCAATTTTACATTGATGACCGACGACCTGCCATCGGTTATTCACCACTTAGGGGAAACGGGACGCGTCTATTTTGTCCATTTTCGGGATGTACGCGGGACGCCGGAAAAATTTGTGGAAACCTTCATTGATGAAGGTAAGACGGATATGGTGTCATGTATGCGTGCATACCGCGACGTGAATTTCGATGGAATCATGCGCACTGACCATACGCCAACATTGGCTAGCGACCACGCCGAAGTGGCAGGCTATTCGACCTTAGGTCGTCTGCATGCTCTTGGGTACATGGCAGGGTTACGCGACTCGGTATTGTCGGAAATCAGATGAATCGTCGACAAATTTGGCAGTGAGTCTTCACAGGTCAGAGGTTCCACGTAAGTCGCCGCATGTTCCGTGTGCGATGCTGGTGGACAAACGTCCCTAGGAAGCAGATCAGGGAATTCGGAGGGGAAGAGGTATGGCCGGTTACGTCGGAATCGATGTAGGGACCTCGTCCGTAAAAGTAGGAGTTCTCACGGACGCAGGGGGATGGAGCGTTCAATCTGTTCCCGTTGTCGGATCCTCAGTATCTTTGAAAACCGGAACCATGGATGTGGAGGCATGGTGGACGGCCACGCTTCAAGCGTTACACAATTTAGGACAATCGGTATCGTTAGAGGATGTAACGGCGCTCGCAGTCATTGGAAACACTCCGACGTTGGTGTGCCTAGACTGCAACGGCGACCCAGTGTACCCAGCCATATTATGGAGCGATACGCGGGGAGAACAAGAAACCCGCGAGTTGTTGCAGGAACGTACTCAAGCCCAATGGAATCGTATTTATGGCACCTATATACCGATTTCTGGGGCCTACCCCTCGGCGAAACTCCGCTGGTTACAGAAACACGAACCAGGCATCATAGAGAGTACTGCTAAGATCGTGCAACCGAAAGATTTT
>JAMCTO010000001.1 GCA_023381095.1 Bacillota bacterium | reverse complement strand
CAGATAGACACCCGGTCTATCGCGCAAATCCGAAGGCCGCACCCTATATATTTTGGATGAACCGACGACGGGACTTCATCATGAAGACATTCGCCACTTGCTGGGCGTTTTGGAGCGTCTGGTCGCCCAAGGCGACACGGTTTTGGTTATTGAGCACAACCTCGATGTGATTCAAAACGCGGATTGGATAATCGATTTAGGTCCTGAAGGGGGCGATGCAGGCGGTACGATCGTGGCAGAGGGATTCCCTGAGCAGGTAATGGACAACCCGGCATCCTATACCGGGCGCTATCTCAAGCGTCATTTGGCTCGTTATCAAGCGGTGGATACGGCGCGTTAACTGAGCCATAAGGGGGTAAGCATGGCGGCAATTTCCGAAGAATTGGAACGTAAACGGCAGATTTTGCCCGATAGACCGGGTGTCTATCTCATGAAAGATGACGAAGGCCATGTCATTTATGTGGGCAAGGCTGTCGACTTAAAACAGCGCGTGCGTAGCTATTTTCAGGATCCGGCCCGGCTAGCGCCTAAAGTTGCTGCAATGATGCGCCACGTGGCCGACTTTGAGATTATAGCCACCGATACCGAAGTAGAAGCGCTGATTTTGGAAGCCACATTAGTAAAGCAAATGCAACCGCATTACAACATACGCTTGAAGGATGATAAAGCATATCCTTACTTGCGGTTGACCTGGGAAGAGGATTTTCCCCGGTTGGTGATCGCGCGTAAGCCATCGGAGTCTGGCAGCCGATATTTCGGTCCCTACACCCGGTCACAATCGGTACGTGAAACGATTCGGTTATTGCGGAAGATCTTTCCTATTCGCAATTGCACCAACATGAAATTTAAAAATGCCGCGCGCCCCTGCCTGGAATATCATATTCAGCGTTGCCAAGCGCCGTGTCAAAATATGGTGGACAAGGCCGCATACCGTGAAATGATGAAATCGGTGGAGTTGTTCTTGGAAGGCAAGACCGACCGTGTGCGGGATCAATTAATCCAACAGTTGAACGATGCGGCAGATTTACTGCAATTTGAACGAGCGGCTAAATTTCGGGATCAAGTGCGGGCAATTGAAGAAATCACCGCTCAACAAAAAGTGGCGGCCGAGGCAGGCCGTAATTTGGATGCCATCAGTTGGGTAGTGGAACGACCAGATGCATATGTTCAGGTGTTTCGAGTACGGGACGGGCGGTTGACGGGGCGTGAATCCATGGTAATGACGGGGGTTGACGGAACCAACGACGCGGAGTTGGCCCGTGCCTTTCTGTTGCAATACTATGAGCGGGCCAATGAAATTCCCCAGGAGATTCTGGTCGAACACTTACCCGATGAGGCTGACGATTTGCGCAATTGGCTTCGCCAAGAACGGCATGGCAAGATTGAATTAAAGGTACCGCAACGCGGTGAAAAACAACGCCTTTTGGCGATGGTGAGGCAAAACGCCGTGATAGCCCGAGATGAGGCGCTGCGACGCATGGAAGTTAAAGAACGGGAGCGTGAAGAGGCACTTTTGGGATTAAAAGCAACATTGGGTTTGAGCAAAACGCCGGACCGCATTGAATGCTATGACATTTCCAATACCCAGGGAACGGAGTCAGTAGCGTCCATGGTGGTGTTTACCAACGGCAAGCCTGACAAGAGCCAATATCGGCGATTCAAAATCCAAACGGTTCATGGACCCAACGACTTCTTGTCGATGCGCGAAGTGATTGGCCGAAGATTTCGCCATCAACAGTTGGCCGAGGACAGTGTCCACACCAAACGGTTTGCGAACCCCCCCGACTTGGTCATTATTGATGGTGGCCGGGGACAATTGGGCTATGCCCATCAGGCAATGGAAGAAGCTGGGGTAGGCGATATTCCTGTATTTGGATTGGCCAAAGAACACGAATGGTTGTTTGAACCAAATCGACCGGATCCGATAATTTTGGATCGGGAGTCGCCTCCGCTTAAATTGCTGCAGCATGTGAGGGATGAGGCCCATCGCTTTGCTATTACCTTCCATCGCCAATTGCGCACCAAACGCAATCTGGCGTCAGTGTTGGATGAGGTGCCCGGGATTGGACCCCAGCGAAAAAAAGCTGTGCTGCGCCATTACCCCGATTTGGTTGCTTTGGCGCGATCGGAATCAGCGCTGGAGGAATTGGCCAAGTTGCCGGGAATGACCAAAAAAGCCGCCGAGTCGGTGGTGTCCTATCTGCGCCAAACTTATGGGGAAAACCCGGAAGGGGGTGTTTAAATGCGTTGGATAACCGTGTTCGTGGTAACCGCGCTGGGACTTGCCGTCATTAGCCATATTGGAATCGGCATTTATGCTCAGCACGGAGCGAGCGTAGTGTGGGCTGCCATTGCCTTAGGGTTGGTGAATGTGTTGGTGCGTCCGATTGTGCGCTTGATTGCATTCCCAATTACCCTGCTGACACTGGGTTTGTTTGGCTGGGTAATCAATGCGTTGATGTTGTGGCTGGTTTCTGATTTGGTTCCGGGATTTGTGGTGACCGGATTTATGCCCGCGTTGTGGGGCTCGTTATTACTAGGTCTTATTTCTGGAGGCGTCAATTGGCTGATTCGGCACACATAAAACTTATCGCGTTGGATTTGGATGGCACTATTATCGGCAACGGGGGCCAAATTAGCCAAAGGCTGATAACTGCAGTGGGTCGAGCCCGAGATCGTGGGGTTCGTGTGATGTTGGCAACGGGGCGGATGGTGCAGTCGGCTCGCCCTTTTTGGTTGCAGTTGAGTCTGGGTGAGGGCCCCCTGATTGCTTACAATGGCGGGCAAACCGTGATGATGCCCAATGGTTCTCCCATATTGTCCCGATCACTTTCGGATGAGGCTGCGCGATTTGTCGTTACTCAAGCGTTAGCGGAGGATCTTTTGGCTCAAGTTTACGTCGGGGATGAGTTGTGGATTTCGCGTGAAGATGTTCGGGCCCGGCACTATATTGAAGCGAATCATATTCCCGCGTGGGTTCGTGGTGATAAAGAGATTTTCCAGTGGCCGGAACCTCCGATAAAGATTTTACTGCAAGCTTCACCCGAGACTTTGGATGCATTTCGTCCACGGTTGGAGGTCCGCGCCCAAGAGTTGGGAATGCGGATCTTTAAATCGCAAGCCGATTACCTCGAAATTGTTCGCCAGGGGGTAGGCAAAGGTCCTGCACTCAGAGACGTGGCGGGCCGTCTCAATATTCCTGCTGCACAAGTGATGGCGGTGGGTGACGCTGAAAATGATGCCGATATGTTAACCTGGGCCGGCTATGGAGTGGCGATGGGGCAGGCTCCTCAAGCGGTAAAGCAAGCAGCGAAATTGGTGACCAAGACCATAGACGAGGATGGGGCAGCTTTTGCGATCGAAACTTGGGCACTGGGCGATTAAAGGATAATATGCCAGTGGCGCAAAACGGTGATGCCCCAAGGGCTGCGAAGTAGCAAATATAATGTGGTCCCCGCCACTACGACCACAAACGCCCAGGCAAAGCGCCGTTCGATTTGGCGCTCCCGTTTCAGACGTCCGCGTGCGCTTCGGCTTTCCAAACTGACGGCATTGGCGGGGCGAACTTTATTACCGCGTTCTGCCCGGGTTCGTGGATGATATGGGGAAGAAGAGGATGCCACGTTACCAACCTCCTTCAATCGCGATTTTAGCAGTCAATATTCGACATTCTTTCCGGTTTTCCTGCTGGCAGCAATGAGAATGTCTGGACACCAATTTCTGTGACGTGGCAGTTTCAATCGGTTCTGGGTGTTTACAATGGAGTGAAGGGGGGCAGTAGCAATGGAAGCAGCACGTCTTGTGGTTATTTCAGGGCTGTCCGGTGCCGGACGCACCGAAGCCATGCGGGTGTTCGAAGATTTGGGTTATTTTTGTGTCGACAATCTTCCCCCCAATCTGGCAACCAAATTTGCTGAACTAGTCCAAAAGAGCCCGGAAGTACAAGGCGCCGCATTAGTGATGGATGTGCGTGGCGGCGTCTTTTTCCAGGATGTGGAAGCCACCTTAAAATCTTTTGATGAATCAGGAATCTCGTATCAAGTCCTCTTTTTGGAAGCAGATGAAGAAACCTTAATTCATCGCTATAAGCAGTCGCGAAGACGTCATCCGCTGGAATCCCAAGGACGGTTGGTGGAGGCGCTGAGGCGTGAAAAAGAGGCAATGGGGGCCTTGCGAGGGATGGCCCATGTCGTGATAGATACCTCGGGACTCAGTTCACTGCAGTTGCGCCAGCGCATTTCCGACATTTTTCGGTTGGAAGGCGGCTCTTCCTCGTTTCAAGTACGGCTTGTGTCCTTTGGCTTCAAATACGGGTTACCCAAAGATGCTGACTTGGTATTTGATGTCAGATTTTTGCCTAATCCATATTACGTCGATGGATTACGCGATTTGACGGGTAATGATCCGGTTGTGCGTGACTATGTCATGCGGTTTTCCCTGGCTAAAGAAACTCAAGTCCGATTGGAAAGCTTATTAGAGTTTTTGATGCCTCAGTTCCAACAGGAAGGGAAGCCACAAGTCACGGTGGCGGTTGGCTGTACGGGAGGGCAGCATCGTTCGGTGGTGTTTGCCAATCAACTTGGATCATTTTTGGAAGGCAAGGGACTCACGGTGGCCATTGAACATCGTGATTTGGACCGGCAAGGGGGGCCAGTGGCATAATATGTGGAGGTTACTGGCTCCGGGGCTAAAGTTCAAACGCTATTTGGCGGGGATCGCAATTGGGCTGATCGGCTTTGGTATCGCCATCGCGATAGCGATACTACCCAAAGGCATTAACCCCCTATGGGCTGCTCTGGTGGCGGTCTTGGGAGTCATATCGGTATCATGGGCCTCGGTGCGATTAGGCAAAAGCATTACAGAAGTGCTTGGATCTGACCGCTGGGCCGGGGTTTTATATTCGCGTAGGCACCTGGCGCGAGGGCCACGAATTGTTGCATTGGGGGGAGGCACCGGACTGCCCGCAGTGCTGCGAGGACTAAAGCATTATACATCCAATTTAACCGCCATTGTGACAGTGGCCGATGATGGCGGCAGTTCGGGACGGCTGCGCGGGGACTTGGGAATGTTGCCGCCGGGGGATTTGCGCAATTGCCTGGTGGCATTGGCTGATACCGAGCCTTTAATGGAGCAGTTGTTCCAGCACCGATTTTCTAGTGGGGAATTGGCGGGACACAGCTTTGGCAACTTGTTTTTAGCCGCCATGGAACAAGTCTCGGGAGATTTTGTGACGGCGCTTAGGGAATCGAGCCGTGTGCTTGCGGTGCGGGGCACAGTGCTGCCGGCAACACTGGACCAAGTGGTGCTCAAAGCTCGGCTTTCTAACGGACAGGTGGTTCAGGGGGAGAGTTCGATTGGGCACGCTCCGTTGCCGATATCCGAGGTGTGGATGGAACCACCGGATGCTACACCCTTGGCGGAATCCATCGACGCGATTTTGGCCGCTGATATGATTGTGCTGGGGCCGGGCTCGCTCTATACCTCAGTATTGCCCAATCTTCTGGTATCCCCCATTGCTGACGCCATCCGCCACAGTGCAGCGTTTAAGGTTTATGTCGCAAATATTATGACGCAACCGGGCGAAACCGATCATTTTTCGTTGGCGGATCATGTAAGTGCGTTGGAACACCACGTAGGCCAGGGACTCATCGATCTGATTCTGGTCAATGGGGAGGCGATTCCTCAAGAAGGATTGGTACGGTATCTCAAAGAAGGTGCGGAACCGGTGACTAAACCGGAAACTGACCGCATTGGCGCGGCAATGGTGATGGCGGCACAATTGTTGTCGGTGGATACGGTGATTCGCCATGATCCAGATAAATTGGCGCGGGTGTTGTTGCGAATTTTGATGAATATGCGTCCGAAATGGGCCGAAGGTCGGATAGGAGATGCACTGTGGCTCGAAACTCGATTGCGTGGAAAAGGTCCCCGCTACCAAAATGGAGTTATTCGCGACAGGTCAAGACGGAGCTAGCTGCCTCCTTTTTGCCGAACCAAGGGGCCGGGTGGGCCGAATTGGCGGGATTGATGGGGCAGTCCGCCGTATTGCCAGGAGCTCTGACAATACAAGTCTCCAGTGTTGTAGTGGCGCGCCGGGCTTACCGCCTGTTGAAAACCTTGGGATTGGCACCGAAAATGGGGGCTAATCGGCGTAATCGCATTCAGTATACTTTGGCTGCAACGGTAGATGTCGGCTGGAACCAAGATTTGACCTGGGCGTCATCGATTGCAGCGGGATGGTTCTTGCGACATGGTTATATTACGCACCCGGATCACGGGCCTGCCCATTTGGAATTTTGGGTGCCGAGGGATCAGGACCCCGTCATTTTAGTGACGGTGTTGGATGCCTTGCGCGTAAAGGCCAAAACGGTGCCCAAGCATGGAGGGACCTCGGTGTATATTAAAGATCGGGCTCAAATTCGGGTGTTGTTGGGGAAGATGGGGGCCCACCGCGCGATGCTGCAATGGGAAAGCGTCGATGTAATACGCCACATGAAGAATCAGGTGAACCGTCTGGTCAATTCGGAAACGGCCAATTTACGACGAGCCGTAGAATCGGGGTTAACCCAGGCCGAATATTTTCGCCGGGCCATTGATCAAGGGCGAGACCAAGCCTGGGATGAGGCCGGACAGAGGTTGGCCCGGCTCCGGATAGCCCATCCCGATTGGTCTTTGTCAGAGTTAGGACAGGCGATGGTTCCGCCTCTCAGCAAATCCGCAGTAAACCATCGTATGCGCCGTTTGCTGCGACTTGCTAAAGACTGAGTATTACGAATTGTCAGTCTAAAGCGAAGAATACGTTCTTGCGAATCTGGTACAATGAGAACGAGACTTTGTCGACGTTAAAAATTCTTAGGCGTATAATACTACTTGTGAATTGACGAACTTTCGTCTGGGAAGATGAGGGGTGGCGTTGAAATGACCGGCTATGCGGCGCTGTTGGTGTATTTAATAGTGGCATTTGTGGTGGCACTAGGGATTTCGTTTACGTCGGAACTTCTAGGGCCTCATGCCCCCGGCGGCTTAAAGAGTACGACTTATGAGTCAGGGATTGTACCTGACGTCCCTGTCGGGTACTTTTCTGTGAGATTTTACCGAGTGGCCATGTTTTTTATGATCTTTGATGTTGGAGTGATGGCGCTTTATCCGTGGGCTACTAGTCTAAAAGCTTTGCACCAAGCAGGTTTTGTCAAAGCTATCATATTTCTGGTGGTGGTAGGCATTGCCTTCGCTTACGTGTGGAACAAAGGGGGATTCCAATGGGATTAGCCAGTTCACCGCAAAAAGAAACGGAAAAATCTATTCTGCTAACGTCGGTGGAGAAGATGGAACGATGGGCGCAAAAGTCATCGTTATGGCCTGCGACCTTCGGTCTCGCTTGTTGTGCGATTGAAATGATGAGTGTGACCAATTCGCGTTACGATTTGGCGCGGTTTGGGTCTGAGGTGTTTCGCGCCTCTCCCCGGCAGGCCGATTTGATGATTGTGGCAGGTCGGGTCAGTCAGAAAATGGCACCTATTTTGCGTACCATCTGGGAGCAAATGCCGGAACCAAAATGGGTTATCTCCATGGGGGCTTGCGCGTCGTCTGGCGGCGTGTTTGACAACTACGCTATCATTCAAGGTGTTGACCATGTGGTGCCGGTCGATGTGTACGTCCCGGGTTGTCCCCCCAATCCTGAGGCGTTGATGTTCGGGATTTTGAAATTGCGCGAGATGATCGCTCAAGGAGTGCCTCCCAAATATCTGCAGTTGGAGTCGCAATTGCGCCACGAAGAGGAGGTCCGCGTGCGTGAATCACAATGATCCGGAAATATTAGATCGGCTTGATGCGCGGTTCCCCGGAACCCTGGAGCGCATAACCACTGTGGATCAACCCACAATTTTAGTTTCTAAAGACATGATTTTGGCCCTATTTGAGCAAGTCAAAAACACCGAAGGATACACAATGTGTTTAGATGTGGCAGCGGTCGACAATTTTCCGGCGCAACCGCGTTTTGAACTAGTATATCATCTTTATCATCCGACTAAATTCGCTAGACTGCGCGTCAAAAGTCGGGTAGGGGTAGACGAGCAAATGCCGTCAGCCACCGGGATCTGGCCGGGAACTAACTGGCCCGAGCGTGAGGCCTTTGACTTGTTTGGTATCCGATTTGCTGGACATCCGCAGATGACCCGCATTTATCTGCCAGAGGACTGGGAAGGGCATCCGCTACGTAAGGACTATCCCCTGACAGGAAACCGAGTGGACTAGGAGGTGAAGAGATGGCAACAGCGGAACCAGAGCGTCTAATGGATGGCGAAACCATGATTATTAACCTAGGTCCTCAGCACCCGAGCACTCATGGTGTACTGCGGGTAAGGTTGGAACTAGACGGAGAGCGCGTCGTCCATGCTGAACCCGTTATCGGGTACCTACATACGGGATTTGAAAAAACTGCGGAAAGTCTAACCTATCAACAATGCAACACCATTACCGATCGACTGGATTACCTGGGCCCGATGACTAACAACCTGGCCTATGTTCTGGCGGTAGAAAAGTTGATGAATTTAGAGGTACCGAAACGGGCGCAATATATCCGCGTTTTATTTGCGGAATTGACGCGCGTGGCGAGTCATCTGGTATGGTTGGGAACGCATGTGATGGACTTGGGGGCAATGAGTCTATTCTTTTACACCATGCGGGAACGCGAGGTGATATTGGATTTGATTGAGGCGGCCGCCGGCGTGCGAATGAATCCGAGTTACTTCCGCGTTGGTGGGCTGGCGTACGATCTTCCAGACGGGTTTCATGACAAAGTACGCGACCTCATTAAGGATTTTCCTAGATGGATGAAATCCTACCGCAACCTGTTTGAGGGCAATCCGTTAATCAATGAACGGCTGGACGGAATCGCGGTGCTTACCCAGGAACAGGCGCTGGATTGGTCTGTCACCGGACCCAACCTGAGAGGGAGCGGTTTGCCGCTAGATTTGCGCAAGGATGAGCCATATTCCGCTTATGACGAGTTTGACTTTAAGGTGTGTACTCGAACCGAGGGAGACGCCTACGCCAGATTTTGGGTTCGCATTGATGAAATCTATGAATCCATGAAAATCATTGAGCAGGCGCTAGAAAAAATTACACCACATGGACCGTATACTACTTCCGATCGCAAGGTAGCGTTGCCCCCCCGTGAAGAAATTTATGGCAACATGGAAGCCTTGATTCACCAGTTTAAGTTGGTGACCGCGGGATTTCCGGTGCCACGTGGTGAAGTTTACCAGGGGGTGGAGGGCCCTCGTGGAGAAATGGGATTTTATTTAGTTTCTGACGGCGGGCCTAAACCCTACCGTTGGCGAGCACGTACACCATCGTTCTACAACTTGCAAACCATGCCGATTCTTTGCAAAGATGGTTTGGTGGCGGACGTGATTAGCGCCATTGGCAGCATCGATATTATGTTGGGAGATGTCGACAAATGAAACCGGAGTGGCAAGTTTGGGCGAAAGAGGCCAAAGAGGAGTTCCCTCGTGCCAATTCCGCTTTGATGCCGTTGTTGCATCGGATTCAATTGGAAGAAGGCTGGTTGTCTGATGCGACCATTGCCGATGTAGCCCAGTTAATGGGGTTGCCGGTGCAATACGTGGAGTCGGTTGTTTCGTTCTATTCCTTGTTTCATCAACAACCCGTAGGAAAAAAGGTGGTACACGTCTGCGTAGGGTTGTCGTGCGCGTTGGCTGGATCGGATGAATTAATGCACCACTTGGAACAGCGGCTGGGCATTAAAGAAGGACAGACTACGGCAGATGGCGCCTATACCTTGTTGGAAGCCGAGTGTTTGGCGGCGTGTGATAAGGCTCCTGTGGCTCAGGTCAATCTTCGTTTCGTGGGACCAATATCCCCCGAGGATGCGACACAACTGTTGTCCGAGGAGGTACCCTCATGAGCACCCGGCATTACCTCTTGCGCAATCGTGACGTGAGCCACATAGACCAGATTGATGTTTATGAGGCCAATGAAGGGTATGATGCGCTAAGGCAGGCGTTAAAAGAGTATCAGCCTGATGAATTGGTAGCGATGGTTAAAAAATCGGGACTCCGGGGACGTGGAGGCGCTGGGTTTCCTACCGGTATGAAGTGGGGATTCTTGCCCAACGATGGGCGCACCCGCTATCTGGTGGTGAATTCCGATGAGGCGGAGCCAGGCACCTTTAAAGATCGGCAATTGA